>RDYZ01000050.1 GCA_004293855.1 Oscillatoriales cyanobacterium
GAGGCCGATCGCGTTCGAGGACGGAACAACTGCACCGGAGATGATGTTGTTGCCGTACATCAGCGAACCTGCAACAGGTTCACGGATACCGTCGATATCAACGGGGGGTGCTGCTACGAAGGCGATGATGTAGCAGATGGTCGCGGTTAGGAGCGTCGGGATCATCAGCGTACCGAACCAACCTACGTAGAGGCGGTTGTTTGTGCTGGTGACCCATTCGCAGAAGCGCGACCACACGGAAGCGCTTTTGCTTTGTTGAAGGGTTGTTGTCATGATTAAAAATTGCGGGTGTTTGGCTTGGTCGGTTAACCGACTTTGCTAAACGTTTGCGTTTGGAATGTATGAGGTTATCTTAAACCCTATGTAACGCTTTGTAAAGCATTGTCATGTGAATTGCGTTTCACGAGTTTGGTCACGATCGCATTGGGTATGCGGTTGGCTCAAGGGAAAACCGAATCAGTCTGTACGGAACTAACGCCTCGATCGCACCAAATCCATCAGTGCGACTTCCCAAACCAAACGAGGCTGAACAAAGGCGCGAATGTGTTTCCGTGCTTGTTCGAGACGCTCGATCGCGAACTGAGCGGCCATGCCCTGGGTTTGCCAGTAGGCGTTTTGCAGGTAGTCGATTAGCCAGAGTTGATCCGGGGGATCGAGGGTTTGGGTGATGTCGCGAGCAAGGGTAAGGGCTGTGCGTAGTGTGGTGGGAATCTGTGATGCCCGATCGATTAAATCGGCGGGGATGGCCTGGAGCTGTTCCCAAGAGGCGATCGCGGCTCCGGGGCTGCCTTGGGCGGCGGCAATGATGGCCGGTCGCTGCAAGATCTCGTCGTGACCACGAGTCTTAAGGACGTGGGCGAGGTCGCTGGGGGAAAGGCGATAGAACGGGATACGTTGACAACGAGAAATCAGGGTCGGAAGGAGCGATTCGGTGGACGGGGCGATCAGGATTAAGGTTGCGCGTCCGGGTTCTTCCAGAGTTTTGAGCAAGCCGTTGGCCGCTCCCTCGCCCATGGTTTCGGCGTGTTGGATGATGACGAGGCTACGATCGGCTTCGAGGGGTGGCCTGCTGAGAAAACGGGCGATCGCTCGCACCTGTTCCAGGCGAATTTGTGGCGACGTTTTGCGTTTGAGTCCCTTTTCCTCAGCTTCTGTACTGGTGTAAAGCTGGCCGTTATGCAGATAGGTGGGTTCGACCCAAAGCAGATCGGGATGGTTCACAAGCTGGTGACGATCGCCCAGCAAACGCCGTGCGAAATAGCGGGCGGTCATGGCGCGTCCAATGCCTTCCGGCCCTGCAAACAGATAGGCTGGGGCCACACGTTGACGGGCGATTGCAGCTTCAAGTAGGGCGATCGCTGCCGATTGTCCGATCGGAATCTCCTGGCCATCCATAGGGGGTTAAGGGTCAATAGTTATTAGGATCGACCAACAGACACACATCATGCGAACAGCTAGGGCGTGTCATCGCGGTTAAGCGCCTGACTCCACAAAAAAGCTAGGGGTGGCAACCCGCACGAGGCCAGCGCTAGGAATTCATGGGAATTTAATGGATTACAGCCCCTAGAGACGAGTCGCCAGTAGGCCGTGATGCTGCAAAAAGTCGGCCATCACCGAGACGAATTCAGAGGTGGATTCGTAGGGTAAAACGTTACGACCGGGGATGATTTGACCCTGGGCGTGGGGGATGTGGGCGAGATAGTCCGCCATCCGCTTGGCTGCGGGGTCGGTTTTGCCGCGTTTGCTAATACTGGAAGCCTGTTCCCCGAAAATGGTGAACACTGGCGGTTGAAGATGCTGGAGGTCTTCACTATAGTCGCGTCGCCAAAATCCAGCCAGAAACGCGAAAACTGCATGACGTGTATTCATGTCACGCGAGTGGGTGCGGAGGGTCGAAAGCCATTCCCGATCGACGGCTTCACTGGAATCAAACAACTGTTTGATCGAAAACGAGGTTAAAAACCGTTCGGTGCGAGCGTAGCGGTAAAACCAATCGCCGAGAAGTGTATTAAAGAATAGTGTCCAGCTCAGGTTTTGCTGGGTTGGGTTGGCGGGTTGTGTCATGACCCCCCAGGAGGGCGGACCAGAAAGCACGATCGCAGCAATCCGATCCGGATGGGCTTTTGCCAGTTCAATGGCGATCGGAAACGATGCCCCTTGAACCAGTAAAATGACCGGCTGATCCGTGTGGGTTTCGATGAAATAGCCGATCTGTGACGCCCAATCTTGGGGGGTGTAGGGCAGGCAGGGCAGGGCGCTATTCCCGTTACCCAGTAAATCAGGATGGTAAAGCGGATTGCGGTAGCCGCGATCGCGCCAGTCTGCCGTCAAGCGATCCCAAAAGCGTCGGCACAGACCAACACCGATCGGGTGTAACGTGACGATCGGTGTGCTGCTAGAGGGTTGACCGTTGGTTTGATCGTCGGATTGATCGGGCTGATGAATCTCGTAGGCACAACGATGACCGTTCCAGGTGTAGAACTGCGTCTCGACCCCAGGCAGGATTTCAGTGGTCGAGCGGGAAGGTGAGGGAATCGTCCGATCGGTCATGGTTGTAGCACAGAAAGATCAAGAGGTTGAGCGTTGGTTGCAAGCTGGAAGCGTGTGAGGGTTGGTGTGGAGTGCAGAGCGCTGCGATCGCTCCGTATTATCCCCTCAAGATCCTTGAAGATCCTTGACTTAAACCAGCAATCCTGGCCTGTCATTACAACTTACGCTTGGGATAGCGCAAACTTAGCCCCGCAGCTTTAATTTTTTGATTGGAGACCTTGGCGTTATACGATCGGCGTCCGGGTCGCGAGGCATCCCAGGTGACTGGCTCCCAGTGGTACAGCTCACACACCCGATCGAGCAGCTCGCGATTGGACATCCAATCATCATCCACCACATTAAAAATACCGCTGAGACGGTTACTCCGCGCCAGATTAATCGCACTCACAATATCGTCGCGGTGAATCCAGTTGGTGGGATGGAGTCCATCACCGGGACGTGTGGTTCCGGCAGCACTTTTGTAAATCCGGGAAATTTCTCGATCAGGGCCGTAAATACCACCCAACCGCAAAATACAAGCTTTCCGCGTCGGGGTTGCCGTCGCCAGGATGACCGCTTCCGCCTGAGCCAGAATTTTTTGATTATCTCCGTCCGGATTCACCGCTGTACTTTCGCTGACCCACTCACCCCCATGATCGCCGTACACGCCGCAGCTACTGGTATAGATCACCTGCTGAAGCGCGATCGAACTGCCCGCGATCGCGGCCTTGTGATCGAGATCGGCTAACACGTGGGCCAGATTTCGAGCCGTACCGAGATAGGTGACATCGTAGGGCTGCACCCGTTTGGACGCGACACTGACCACCAGGGTCGATGTCGTGGCCACGAGGTCGCGTAGGGCGTCGCAATCTTGGGTATCGATCACCACCACCCGATCGGCGATGGCCTCCAACTCCGCCACCCGATCAGGGGTCGTTGTGGTCGCCGTGATGTGGAACGTCCCACGCTGTTGCCAGTATTGTGCCAACGCTGTTCCGACATAGCCACAGCCGAGAATCGTGACTCGTTCCATCATCGTTGTCTTGCCTACCATCTCAAGGGTGAATATCCAAACCGCTCAAACCTTATCTGTCAAACAAGTCAAGCGGCAAGTGACCATACAAATCACGAATCCCAGTATCATAAGCCGACTGACACGACACCAAAACACCTCGCTCGCTGCCTTCGTAGGCATTGATGTAGCACAGGTTAATTTTGGGGTTGTACTTGACATAGACCGGACCGGCAATCAGTTCCAGGGTCGGCGGACGATCGCACCCCAACGCTGCGGTATAGGAGGCTAAGGCTCGAACCGCTGTCGTCGCATCCGCCGCACACACCCCAAAAATTTGATAATCACAGTGTTGCGCCACGATCGTTAACGCCTCCCGAAGCTGCGGATACGGCAAGGGGCCGTTCGCAAAGCCTGCCCGCATTAAAAAGCGTTGGGCATCCTGACGATTGAGAGTTTTAGGAGTATCCATGCGTGATTGGCTCAAAGAAAGATAAAAGTCAGTAAATTTACCGTTGCTCGACGAACTTGTGAGGGCGTCAGACGGGCTAGTACACCGAGGGTTGGTCGCTTCAAGCGTGTTGATCCGAACCCTTAATACTGGCCCGATCGACGGTCAGACGACCCAAAAACGTCAAATCGATCGCGATAATTTCGCTGAAGTTTGATGACGATAATACGGATTTATGCCCTGGAATGACACTCGAACATCCGGCAATTTATTCGTTTTCTCTCCTGTGTCTCGCCGGGATATACCGTTAAAGTTGAGAGCATAAATTCTACGGTTTGGCAAATTAAGATCATGTCTTTCGGGGTAAACAACACAAAAAGTAACAATAACGAAATTTGCTCCATTTCGGATAACTTTCCCAACACTTGCTAGCCTTAAATCATTACTCAAACCTATCAAGCTTAGGGACTTCCGACGGATTATGGCAAAAATAACCAAGACAGAGGCAGAGTGGCAGGCGCAACTTAGTGACGAGCAGTTTCGCGTCACGCGCAAGAAAGGAACGGAGCGGGCTTTTACCGGACGCTACCACAACCACAAGGAGGCGGGACAGTACACCTGTGTCTGTTGCGGCGAGACGCTGTTCGACTCCCAAACAAAATTTGACTCTGGCACGGGCTGGCCTAGTTTCTATGCGCCGAAGACGAAGGATGCGATCGCAGAAAAACGAGATTTCAGTTTGTTTATCATCCGCACCGAGGTTTTATGTGCCGCCTGTGATGCTCACCTCGGGCATGTTTTCAATGACGGGCCTCGTCCTACGGGTTTGCGATACTGCATCAATTCAGCGGCGTTAAACTTTCAGCCCAATACCGAGCCCCAGGCTCAGTAATCAGCCAAGTCATCGTCCAGCGATCCAACCAACAAAACACAAGCGGGGAAGAACAGAACGCGATCGTCGTACGACTACGCTATGCTCCTCCCCGCTTGTTTATATATACGGGTTTTAAAAGGTGAGATCTTTTAAAAAAGCGATCTCATTTTATGCAGGTCTTGTGAGACCCGAAATTCATTCAGACATCGGCCTATATATGGCTGGCCTTGTTTTGAACTGGCTTTAATATGCCAGAGATTTTGCCTCGGATGTTACACACTCATTTTTTCTTTATATTTAGGCATCCAAAGACTTACAAAGCTTTACAAAGCGATGTTAAGTGTTTCTTAATCTTGTTTACAGTGCTAATTCGGTAATTACGTAGATTTAAGAAGATCCCGCCGCAGGGGAAACGGACTCACGCCCGTAAATCAGCGGAGAGCCTGGATCGGCTCGAAAACTCTCCGATCGACTGTCAGAGGAGGTTTTGTGACGGCTTATCGATGCCCGAAGGTTTTGGAGATCCAGGTTTCGAGCGATCGCACATGGGAAACGCGAGGCGGGTCGCCAGGAGCCAGCATCGGTTCCACGAGGATGGTACACATGCCCAGACGATTGCCTGCCAGTACATCCGTGAGCAGGCGATCGCCGACCATGCCCACTTGTGCCGGGGGAAGCTGCATCGCATTCACAGCCCGAGCCAATTTTCGCCGAAACGGTTTGCCTGCAAAGTGGATGTAGGGGAGATCCAAGGATTCTGCAATACTGCCGATGCGTGTGGCATTGATATTGTTGCTAACCAACCAGAGCGCTTCCACATGCTCACGCATCTCGCGTAACCAGCCGGTTAGTTCGTCCGACACGTCGGCATAGCGAAAGGGCACTAGGGTTTCATCAACATCGAGTACGAGACCTCGCAGTCCACGATCTTGAATAATTTGTGGGGACAGATGCAAGATCGACTCGCCTAGAGTGATGTCGGGCTTAAGGAGGTTACTCCAGGACTTCATGGCAGGCAAAAAAATAAATGAGCATCAGCATGGATCGCAGGACCGCGATCATGCACGCAGTGAAAAGTCAGGGAGTCGTGACGCCGTGGTTTCAAACAGCGAAGTTTGGTAGACCGACGGGTATCCCTAAAATTTAACCCGCAAACGTGAGAAAAACGTAGGCAGGATCTGCCCAGTTTTATTCGACATCACGGGTTTCTAGGTCGCGGACGACCGTATCGATCGCGGCTTCGTGTTCCGCGAGGGTACGACTAAAAATGTGCGTCCCATCATATCGCGCCATAAAGTAGAGATACTCGGTGGACTCTGGATTGAGGGTTGCTTTCAGGCTTTCAATGCCTGGGCTGGCGATCGGGCCTGGGGGTAGACCGGGGTTCAGATAGGTATTGTAGGGGGATGGGGTTTCAACTTGAGCGTAGGTGAGGGGCTGATCCACGGTCTGCCGAATTCCTAAGGCATATTCAACGGTGGGATCAGAGGCCAAATTCATCCCTTTTTTAAGCCGTTCGGTAAACACTCCGGCAATTAAGCGACGTTCTGCGGGTATGACGGCTTCTTTTTCAACGATCGATCCGAGGGTGACCCATTCCAAGAGGTCTAGGCTTGGGTTTTGGGTCTCACGGTACACGGGCAGTGCGACGCTCTCAAAGCGATCGAGCATTTGACGGACCACCTCCTCCGCTGAGAGGGTTCCCGATGCGGCCTGGTAGGTGTCGGGATAGAGAAAACCCTCAAGGGTGGTGATGGTTTCCGGTAACCAGGGATAGTCAGCTCGGGGAATCAGGCGGGCAGCTTCAAGGAACGATTCGGCGCTAAAAAATCCTTCACGCTCAAAATAGTCTGCCATTTCGGCAATTGATCGCCCTTCAGGAATGGTGTAGCGCTGTTGGATCACATCGCCATTCCAGACTTGGGTGGCAATGTCGATCGTGGTTTTGCTGGGATCGAAATCGTAGGTTCCGGCCTGAAATTCCCCCGTCTCCGATCGCCAGGTTTGCCAGCGAACCCACAGCGACCACGCCTCCGCAGAACGAATGACGCCTGCGGCTGCTAAATCTTGACCAATTTGTTGCGCGGGTGTGCCGGGGGCAATGTCCACACGAATGACCTCCTCCGGGCGATCGCTGACGGGTGAGATTGACCAGGTCCACCAGCGGTAGCTCTGCCAAGCCCCAAGGCCAAGGCAAAGCGGGACAAGTGTCAGGGGAAGCAGCCTGCGAAGTTTCACGAAAGAGGCAAATAACAACGATAAGCGAAAGGTCTAGAGGAGGGACACACTAGAGGTAAGCCCACGGCAATGCCGACCAGCAAAACCATCTCGGTTCGAGTGCGGAGCTAATCGAGATCGTCAAACAGATGTTCGGCGAGGGAACTTTCCAGGGATGGGAGCATGGGTTCCAGTTGCTGAAATTCTTCGGCTGACAGGAGTTCCGGTTGGGAGTCTTCATTGAAACGCACCACGATCAGCATCGGATCGAGAGGCACACAGATCGAGTATTCGCGATCGCCCTCCACAAAACTATCCAAAAAGATCAGTTCTTCAACTTCATCGTCGTCATCCTCATCATCGTCATCTTCCAGGTCATCGATATTATCGAGATCGGGGATATCTCCAACAACGGTTAGAACCAGCGCGGTACGTTGGAGGAGCAAATCATGTTTGGCGAGAACCTCGCTCGCAATCTCAAAAACTGCGTCAATCTCTTCTTCGGTCGCAAGCACGGGTTCTTCGCCGTCCTCGTCGTCCACGGGTTGCCACGCCACGATGTCAACGGGAATATGCACCGGAAACAGCAAACCGTAGGTGGTGTCATCCAGCTCAAACGTATGCTCGATGTAACACGGAAGAGTGCGCCCTAGTTCGTCGTTAAGGCTCGTCAGGTTTGCGTGAGAACGACCATTTTGACGGAGGGGCTTAGTCATATAACGCCGAAAAAGTACCGAGGGAAACGAACAGACAGGTGTTAATGATCCGCCTGTGATGCTTTGAGCATAACACGCGCCGCTGTCGGATCTCGGTTTATCAGGATTTGCGTACCGCATCCCCTAGCGGCGGCGCTGATCGAGCCAACGCTGGAGCAAAATAGCGGCAGCTCGCCGATCAATTTCGGGTTTATGACGTGAGGGCGATCGTCCAGCGTGCTGGATCGCCTCTTCAGCTTCGATCGAGCTGAGACGTTCATCAACGTAGTGTAGGGGTAAATCAAGGCTACGGCTGAGGCGATCGGCATAACGCCGTACCGAAGCCGCCTGTTTGCCTTCCGTGCCATCCATGGTGTAGGGCAAACCCACAACCAGCGCTGTGGCTTGCCGATCGCGGACTAGCTCAGCAAAAGCGGCCACATCCTCATGAAACGATTTGCGAATAATCGTGGTAATCCCGGTGGCCCCCAGACCTAGGCCATCGCAGCCTGCCACACCCACCCGCTTACGCCCAATATCGAGACCTAGTACGGACAGTCGTTCCATGGTGTGCTGGGGGCAGACCCCGAGAAATCAATGACACGGATACTTGACCACAGATGACGTTGACGTTCAATAAATGCCTGGTGGTTGGGGTGCGCCCCGTAGGTGTCTAGGGCGGTGGAGTCTAATTTGACGTAGACGCCAAGGTCGTAATCGCGGATATGCACATCGCGATCGTCCCGCACTTTCAGGCCGATATCGACGGCAAGGACGCCGGGAATACTGGCGATCGAGGCTTCACCGTCGGCAATGAGCGCCTCAATTTCTGCGTCGGTTGCGGTATCGATGAGATCGACTAGGACAATGTGATAGATCGGGGGATCATCGCTCGGAGCATTGGGGTCACCCCCACTGTCAGACTCGAAGGGAAACAGTTCGAGCGGGGACGGTTCCAGATCGATCGAAACCGGTTCTAAGGGCATGGCGTCGATCGGCTCAATCCAGATGGGCTCCTGGAGGAACGGTTCGGGTGGTGTGGGTAAGGTCTCTAGGATGGTGGCATCGGCTATCAGACGAGTCTGAGCCGCAGCACCCCCAGGCTGCGTTGCACAGTCGGTTAATCTAGCCGCGCCACAGGAACGACCGCCGACCTCTACGTTCTGCACCGTTGGCGCTGCGATCGCGATCTCTCCCAGGCTGAAACCCATCGCGATCGCGGTTAAGGCTAAGGTGCTTCGCCCGCTGTTGTACCCTGCCATGCTGTAAGTCCTCCAAAACTGACAAGAGACGCGCCGTTCCTGTTAATCGCCAACGTCTTGATTATCCACTGGATGATCCGGCGATCGATCCGAACTCGTGGGCAGATCGGGGGAGGGGACGGGGTCGGCCTGATCGCTCGCGTTGCTCGGAGCCGTTAACCTCTCCGGAGCGCGATCGCTAGCCTCGGAATTCGGCACTGGCTCCGGCGATTCTGGCGATTCTGGCAACTCAACCGTTGCTTCGGTTGCTGGAGTCGAATCCCGACCCGCTTCCTCCGTCAGAGCCTCGAAGCGATCGAGCACTTGATAGGTATAGGACTTAATGCTGGGATAGACAGTATTGCCGTAGGGCTGGGGAGCGCTACTGTTCTTGGCGGCTGCATTTCCGGCGTACCAAATTGCGGCAACATCACGCACCTTTTCATCGGTGGTGCTTGACTTGGCTGTTTTCCAATACTGTTCGAGCTTGCAGTCAATCACCTCATTCTGAGCCTTAGCATCATTCTGAAACTCTGCGGGGGTTAGTTCACGCCCCAAACATTGTTTGGTCCAAGCAGGAACATTTTCCGGCATGACCTGCCCCAGTCCGATCGCCCCACTGTCCGGATTGAGTAAGCTGACGTTAGCACCGGATTCTTGCTCGATGATGGCCGCTTTGAGCCGCTCAATTTTGGCGTACTCATTTTTCATCACACCGCCCGACAGGGCCGCTTCGAGGTACACCAAATGGGGATCGATCGCGACGCCATCCTGTTTTTGTCCCCAATGCAGGTGTGGCCCCGTGGAATAGCCGGAATTTCCCGTTTCCGCAAAGACTCGCCCAACTTGCACCGTTCCCGACTGGCAACGATTGAGGTGCATCGCTTGAAAGATATAGCCATGCGCCTCGATCGTTGCCACCAGTCCGCCCCCGTCCTGGGACTCCGCAGAGCCCGAACAGGTCACCCGAAACGCTTGGCCCCGTACGCCAAACATAACCAGCTTCTGACCGGGCGGTGTGGAAACATCCACCCCTAAATGCGCCCGTGCCGTTCCTTCCCAGTTGCGACAATCGGAGGTGTTGACGCCGGGATTTTTACAGGGCAAAAAGGCATCACTTACCGCAAAACCCGCCACCTTGTCCCCACTTTTGATGGTCTTCCCTTCATCAAAACTGACACGTGGCCCACTATCGGATTCGTCCGTCATAAAGGCCCAATCCACCGCCTTGAGCCATGCCGCACGGGCACGCGGCACACCCTGAGTACTGATTGTGACCAACACCACAATCAGCGTGAAGATATTAGAGGTCTGTTGGAGTAGGCGAGACATTACAGTTCCAGCCCGTGGCCGTACGTTGACAGGGCTGAGCGGGGGCAGGTGGCTGTCCATCATTGGAGACATTGCGGACGGACGGTGGACGAAGGTAGGCGATCGCGCTTTCAATGAGAGCGAGACGATCCACGCGGTTTACGTGACAGTACACGTCCAACAGCAGCAATCCTAGACAGGAGGCTAGAATCCATTGATTGCGCGAGTGAGCGGAAGGCGATGATTTCACGGTCGATCGTCTGACGTTTCGATCCGTCTAGTTACCGAAGCGGTTAACAAAAGCGCGTTGTTCCTCGCTGAGTACCGTCGGTTGACGATTGGTAACGCTGGAGGTGGAAACATTTTGAACGGGCGCGTTGGTTCCCGACATGTAATTCACCATCCAAACGTAGTTGGGATCAACTGAGGTTTGGGACAACACGGGCGACAACTCGATCGGTTCGCCGGTGTTGGCGACGAGGCGGGTGCGCTCTGCCGCATCCACAGACGCTGCGGAAATGGCGATGACATTACTAACGGTCTTCACCGTACCGCCAACCACAGGACGTACCACGTAGGCCGTCAGGGCGTGGGCATCCTTCTGAATTTGCGGAGCCGATACCGGCAGAGCATTCATCGGGTTGATGGCTCCCATCAGCGCCCCTTTTACACCGGGAACGATGACGTAGAGAATAACGGCTTCCGTGAGACGAGCGGACAGGAAGCGCAGCGGACGCCACACGGCCCAGGAACACAGGTAATACTTGAGAACAGCATTGACGCCTTCGACCACACGGGGCGGAGCTTCAATCTGGACGGGTTCATCGGTGTTGAGGCTGGCGAACTGGGATTTCGCACGATCGTATTGGTCAGCGGCTCGTTCTCGAAAGCTCATGGCGATATACGGGTGTGTAGTGGGTTGCGGTGAACGTGGGTCTACTGTAGCGAATTGATCGTCAGACCGACGTGACCGGAGGTAACAGGGGAAGGTGCGTCTTACCGAAGGGTGTTCAATTTCGACGCCGATCGAATCACAATCAGTCTAAATTGAACCGTCGTTTTTGCCACAGGTGGGCGTCAATTTCGTCGAGATTGACGCTCAATGTTAGCGTGTCAGGCGATCGTAGAAGGCCGAGGCAATCTCATACTCGTCTGAGTCCGGGTTGCGTACGTCCCAAACGGCGACCACGATTTGCTCGCGTGTCATGCCAAGATTTTGAAACAGGGCGATCTGAGACCGAAGCTGTTTCTCTGTCTCTGAGTCTGCCATAGGATAGCTGTTTTCGGCCTGATTTGGTGGCAGATTGTTGACTAAATTTTCTAAGTTTTGTGAGCTTGGGCTAGAGGGGTGGACCGGGGGAGCCGTCAGTGGTGGTCGTGATCGAATGGGTGGTGCGTTGAACAGTGGTGTATTGAAGTCGGGCAGGGCGATCGTCTCGAAGGTGGGGGCATCGGGCCGGGTGGGGTCACGCAACCAGGCGATCGGTAAAGGCGAGGCTGCATCATCGTCGGAATCGTGCGGACGGAGCGTGGTGGGCTCGTCTTGATCGCCGCTATTTTCCGGGCTAGTGGTATCACAAGGCGTAACCTCGCTGATGTCCAGCTCTAGCTCAATAAACGCATTCTCCGGAAAACTCAGGGCGCTGTGTCCAAAGGCCGACCATTGTTTGGGTGGGGTCGTCTCGAT
>RDYZ01000051.1 GCA_004293855.1 Oscillatoriales cyanobacterium
TCGATTACTCCTCAGCGGCGATGTCGTGTGATGTCACTGGATCGATCGAAGCAAATGATTGATTGGATCTGGGATAATGCATTTTCTTACTCTGACTTTGACCACTAACCTTGCAATATAGGTAATTGAAGTATTTTTAGAACACCTTGAGAGCGGTGAGCAGAGTTGAAACGTGGTTTGCACGAAAATGGACAAACCCGACTGAACCCAGGTCAACGTCAAATTGGTCTTGCCTAAAACAGTTCGCTGGGGTCATCCGCACGCTGCACCGACGGCAGCCGCTCCACCTCCACTTCCACAGGAATTGCTTCCTCCTGTGTCACCGGTACAGCATCACGCTCAACCTGGGGCAATTCCAACGGACGTCGAGTTTCCTCTTGAAGCGTTGTCGCCGTGGCGATCGTGCTGAGATTTGGTAGCGGCGTTTCGGCCTGATCCAGCCAGTAGCTCGCCACTGGGATGATGGTTTCCAGATCGTCGAGCAAACGCGGAATAACCATTACGGCATGAAGTTCGCCGATGCGTTCTGCTTCGTGCATTCCGGCTTCGATCGCCACCGCCACATTCGCCACTGTTCCACGAATAATCGCCGTGCAGAGACCATCGCCGATCGTCTCATAGGACGCGAGCTGCACATCTGCCGACTTCAGCATCATGTCCGCAGCACCAACCATCGCCGGAAAGCCGCGCGTTTCCAGTAAGCCGATCGCCCGATTACTCAGCCGCGATGACCCACGCCGTTCGGACACCATTTCTGCTAGACGACTGCCCAGCGGAAAAATCACCTCTAAATTCGGCATCGGACGCGGAATCACCAACTTTGAAACCAGTTGATCAAACTGTTCCGCTGTCCGCGCACCCTCCTCCACCGCAAGTTTGACATCGGGATAGCGTCCTCGAATAATGGCGGTACAGTGGCCGCCACCAATTTTCTCGTAACCGACCAGAACCACATCCGACGATTTCACCATCATGTCCGCCGTACCAACGATCGCCGGAAAGCTACAGGTTGAAACCAGCCCAAGCGCATAATCTTGATATTTGTAGCGTTGGCGCGGTGGGCGAACGGGGACAGTAGCAGGGTTCGATCGTGGGGGATGAGCGGAGGAATTGAGCCGGAGTTGAGACATAGAGAACGCGATCTCCGTGAGCGGGGGACGCGAGAGGGGGATGCTTCCACAACGATCGGAAACGATAGGTTTATTTTATCTGGAATCTTGGACTTCCCGATGTTCGGTCGGAAGAGTTTTCCAGCCCGTGGGAGTATTCGGATCGCCATTTGTGGTGATTTCCAGGCATTCACCCCCCATTGTTAGCCGGTGTTAGCCGAATTTACTGATCGTTGCGCGACAATCACCCCGACCCCTGGATCGATAGAATCCGCTTGATTCACCCCGACGATCAATGGGTGCTGTCATCTCTGGGTGAGAGCGTGCAGCAACCAGCCCAGAATAAATCCGAGCCCACCGTAGCGGAGGCCAAACCACACGGGTTCCCGGAGGCCAGACCAGGCAAAGAGGCTACTTTCGAGGTTGAGTTCAAGCTGTTCGAGCCGATCGCGAATCCGGTGCAGTTCCGTGCGATCGTCGGTGGTGAGGCGATCCTGGGGGGAACGTGACGGCGCGATCGTGCGTACTTGAGCTTGCAGGCGATCGCGTTCTTGGCGATCGCGTTGAATTTGCCGGTAACGCGCATCTAGAGCAGCGAGAGCCTCAGTGATCGTCGCCAATTCTTCGACGAATTCCGGCTCAAGATCCTGAGCGGGCTGGCCGGTCTCACCAGTTTCGCCAGTTTCACCGGTTTTGTCTGGCAGTTGGCGATCGGGCGCAGGGCTTGGGCTCGATGGCGTGGAAGTGGCACGGGCGCGATCGTCATCGGGTAGGGTCATGCGGCTGCGGAACGGCGGAGCGCTGGGATAAAGTCTTAGATCACATTAACCGCTTAACCGCCGATCGAAAATGCACCAACAATCAGCGCTGACAACAACAGGCCCGGAGATAACAGCAAAGCCAGCATCAGTAAATCGTGAGTAGACATTGGTTTTAAGGAAAGGTTGGGGTAAGGTCGAGACCCAAACCGATCGGGCTGGGGTCTCGCTACGTCTAGAGTGACGGATGAATTCCTTAACCCTAGCCGGGAGCTTCCGAAATCGTCGCGGAACTTTGCGATTTTTTAAGATCGATCGCCGTCCACCCTGATCCCGAAGGCCGAACGGTTGCCCGTCCAGCCGATCAAAATCTCACGTAAGACTCAACCTAAAACCCCAGGCTGCCATCCGGTGTAATTTCTGTCACCACGTTTCCCCCCGTCACCACAAAAGTTTTAGCCTCTAACTTGCCCTCAGCTTGGGGGCCATGCAGGACAAATTGCGGCTCTGTTTGACGATAAACCACATTTCCTACGGCATTAAACGTTTGCGTTGCCACAAACCAGGTCAAATTATCCGCCGTCATCCGCGATTTATTCTCATTCGCCAGCGCTTCAATCCCACCGGTCAGCTCTAGCACTTCCTCCGCCACATTAAACTTGCCCCGCTGTCCTGATAACGCCACCTGATTCTCTCGATTGATAATCGTCAGCGGTACGTCCGAGGACAACACTTGACCGGGCAAGTCCCACAGTAAACGCTCACTGCCCAGGCTCACAGGCGGTTCACCAAACACCAGTTGGGCTTTCCCTTCTAGGGTGATAAGCTGCACACCTAAATCGAGGCTGCCCTTGCTGGCCGTGCCACGATCGACCACCGTTGCGGCTTCTCCTTCGCCCTCGTAGCGTTCAACGACCAAATTGCCGGTGGCGAGTACCATCTGCTTGTCGATTTGCCACGTACCGCGATCGGTGCTAAGGGCTAGGCGAGGGTCTTTCGTTTCGATGACCACCTCTTTGGTCAAATTGAGGATGCGATCGGCCTCTAGCAATTCACCCAACTGGGCCGTTAGGTTGCCATCTTTATGAACCGCCTTGAGGTTGCCCTTAAAAATCATCCGGTCATCCTCGGGCAGCCATTCCACCTCATCCGCTGAAAAGACGGTTCCATCCTTGCGATCGACCACCTCAATTTTGCCCTTGAGAACGATGCGATCGCCATTTTGCGACAACACCCCCTCACGCGCTTTGGCATCGTAGGCGTATTCCCCCTCGTTATACAGCTTGCCGGAGAGGTTCGAGGCCGTCGCCAGTTTACGGTCTTTGCTATAGGTCACCCGTTGGGCGATCAGTGACCAGCGCTTTTTACCATCCCGATCGATCTGCTCTAGCGTGACATCATTAAACGTCAACGCCGGATCAAAATTTTGGGAAGACTTCGGCTTGCGATCGCTGGGTACTTCCTCCGGAGCGCGGCTGCAACTGGACAGACAGAAAAGCAGACTGAGAAGACTGATCCAGCCGATCGAGGATCGGACTAACCGCTCGTTACTAACCACTGGTGCTAACCGCTAACAGAGAAGGTATCTGCTTCACCATACCAATCTTGCAAGCTCGCTGTCTGAGGCATTGTGTAGGGAATCGGGCAGCCCTCTGGGGGGTCGCGATCCTCTAGCACGCTCTCCGTAATGGACTGATAGTCTGGCTTGATATACGAATGGGTGGCCTCGTCATAGGCTAAAACTTCACCATTTTCGATGTTGTAAATCCAGCCATAGATTTTGAGTTTGCCTTGATGCAGGCGCGATCGCACCACCGGATAGGTTTTGAGATTATCAATCTGCACCAAAACATTTTCCGCCACCAAGGTCTCGACCAGTTCGTCACCTTCGCAGTGAGGATAGGTATCTTGAACTAAACGGCGGGTTGATTCCGCGTGTTTGAGCCAGTCATAGACCAGCGGCATATCCGCTTGAAGCTTATTAAGCTTGAGCAGACCCTTCATCGCACCACAATGCGAATGGCCGCAGACAATCACCTGACGGATATCCAGTGCTTGTAAGGCATACTCCAGGGTGCCACCCTCACCCCCATTGGCCGCACCATAGGGGGGGATAATGTTGCCCGCATTGCGAATGACAAACAACTCGCCGACATCGGTTTGGGTGATCAGGGTCGGATCAACACGTGAATCGGAGCAACAGATAAACAGCACACGCGGCTTTTGCCCGTGGGAAAGCTGTTCGAGCAAGTCAGAATGGGTCGCAACGTAGCTCTGCTTGAATTTATCTAGCCCGCGAATTAGTTTCTTCACCGTCGATCGCCTAAGGTCAAAGTTGAAAATGTTTGGAAATATGCGGCAGAGCAAATCTGCTAGGGGTTATTATCCGACACCGCGATCGCTTTTATTCACAGAGAACGTAATCTCACTGATTAATCCTCGCTGGGCTTGCCTCGCCTCATCGTCTCACCTGTCTCTATCCTCCCCGACCTCCACTGAGACACTCGCCCGCCGCGTGGCAACCCTCGATCGGTCAGGCCCCAACCCCCCGCCACCGTTCTCAATTCATTCTAAATTCAGACGCACCAACGACGTACACGTTATAAATTAGGCCGCGATCGGCAACCCAGCCTCCACACCCCATCGGCCTCCAGTGGGTGGCGAACGGATATGTTCGCAAAACTTAACGGATCTCAACCGGATTAGCGTCGATCGAGGGTCGCACGTCCTGGTATTCTCAATTCGGTACGTCCGCCGCCTTAAACGGCCCTAGACAACCAAACCTTGCGCCTTCGAGCATTTTTTATAAAGCAGCGCATAACTGGATTTATACAGAATCGTAAAAAGAATAACCATGAGATATCGCGCATTAGTGGCGGCACTTGCTGCAATATGCCTCAGTGTCTTAACAGCCTGCGGCGGCGAAGAAATTAGTCTACTGAGCGACCAACCCTTCACCTACAAACAAATCGTTAATACGGGTCTAGCCAATAGCTGCCCCCGTCTGCCCGAGACCGCGCGTGGCACCTTTGAGCTTGCTCCAGGATCGCCGTACGTCTTGACCGATCTGTGCTTACAGCCGACCAGCTACTTCGTGAAAGAAGAGCCCGTCAACAAACGGAAAGACGCAGAATTTATCGGTGGTCGCGCCCTCACGCGCTACACCTCCTCACTGGAGCAAATCACCGGTGATCTTGGCCTCGATGATGAAGGCGTCGTCACCTTTAAAGAAAAATTTGGCATCGACTTCCAAGCCATCACCGTCCAGCTTCCGGGTGGCGAACAGGTTCCGATGCTGTTCACCATTAAAGGTCTCGAAGCGAAAACCCAGCCCGGTCAAAGCAACATCAACACCTCGACCGACCTACGCGGCTCCTATCGCGTTCCGTCCTATCGTGGTGCGACCTTCCTCGATCCGAAAGGTCGTGGCGAATCGACGGGGTATGACAATGCGGTTGCTCTGCCTGCAACGGATAACGAAGAAATTATTCGTGAAAACGTGAAGCGCACCGATGTGCTGTCCGGTGCAATGGAACTGCAAGTTTCGCAGGTGAATAGCGAAACGGGCGAAGTTGCGGGTGTGTTTGAAGCGATTCAACCGTCTGATACGGATCTCGGTGCTCAAGATCCCGAAGAAGTTAAACTGCGTGGCGTGTTCTATGGCCGCATCGAAGCTGCGACCTAGTGGCAGCTTCGTCACGGTGATGACGATCGCCGTACTCGTAATCGGGGATACGGCCATCGTCTGTTATGGATTTGATGGGGAATGCTAGGGGTGGTTTGAGCGGTGATTGGCCTAGTCCTGTCACGTCTCCCAGCACCCCTAGCGCAATCCACCCGGAGCGCTATAGCAAATCAAATGAAATCGATCGGCAATCATCATGGGATGGTTGCCGATTTCTTTTGGGTTGGCGTTCGTCGCGATCGTGGTTGTCTAGGCAATACAAAATGTATAGATTTCGATCGCAGAAGGCTAGTAATTGCCTATGTTAGAATTTGTACCAAAAGCGGATAGAACGCTCGTTTTATTAGGGATTTCAAGCACATGTCAGCAACAGCAGAAGTTTCCGACAGCACGTTCAAGGGTGAAGTACTGGAATCAAAACTTCCAGTGCTCGTAGATTTTTGGGCTCCCTGGTGTGGCCCTTGCCGTATGGTCGGCCCCGTTGTTGAAGAAATTGCCGCTCAGTATTCTGAACGCGTCAAGGTGGTTAAGCTCAACACCGATGAAAATCCTGGTGTGGCAAGTGAGTACGGTATTCGTAGCATTCCGACGTTAATGGTCTTTAAAGATGGCCAACGTGTGGATATGGTTGTGGGAGCGGTGCCGAAAGCGACCCTAGCCAATACCCTCGAGAAGTATCTCGACTAGGGGCAACGCCAGCCAATCCAGGGGATTTCGGCGAGGGATAGATTCAAGGCATCAAATTATTGAATCAGTCCCTCAGGTTTTGAGTCACGTCTCAACCTTTAAGCGGGTTGCAAAACACCGTTACGATGCCTGGATGAGTCGCCGATCGCTGTTTTCTAGAACAGTGTCCTAGAGCCTTAGTATGCCGGTCATCTCACCGATCGCAAGATGGAAGAGATGACCGGCATACGTACGTTTTGCCGCTCCAGAAGATCCCGGAACCTGCGGCGTCAGTTCGACACAAACGACCTTTGCGGATTGGCTGACCCAAGCCTCGGGGTTCCAACCACCATCCCACTCCGCGCGACAATGCGAGTTTTAGACCCAGTCCCGGTGACGTTTTGGACAGCAGCACAGAACCGTTCGTGAGGTGCGTTGAGATTAGTTCAGGCGTGTTTCTTGGCCGAGTGGCAGCTCGGGGTTTATGTGCCGCCCGATCGGGTCACTTTCATCGTAGATTTCGCCGACGAGTTCTTCGAGGATGTCCTCCAGGGTTACCAGACCAACTGTGCCGCCGTATTCATCCACCACGATCGCCATGTGGAGCCGTTGCTGCATCATTTCCGTTAGCAAGTCTGCGATGCGTTTGGTTTCGGGCACGTATACCGGCGCTGACATCACCTGAGTGACGGGTTCGGTTTGGGCTTCCAGCTGACCGTGCAACCGCCGTAGGGCGCGTTTGAGGTGGACGATGCCAACAATGCGATCTTTAGATTCTTCCTGAACTGGGACACGAGAATAGCCGGTGGCTAGGGAGAGATCGACCAGTTGCTGTAGGGTCGCATTGTGGGCGATCGTCCGCATCTCAACACGCGGCTTCACCACATCTTTGGCACTGAGGCGATCAAGCATCAGCGCTTGGTTCAGCATTTTATGCTTCTGCATATCCAGCTTGCCCTTACCGCCAAGGATTTGGATCATGGTTTGTAGATCCCGCACCGATTCGCCCTGTGCCGTTTGGGTGCGCACCTGGCGTAAGGCAAAGTGTGTAAGAAATTCAAACAGGCGAATGATGCCGAGTAACTCTAGAAGGCTGGAAAGCCAATAGATAGGACGGATGACCAGGCGAAAAATCGGGATGACATGATTAATCGCGACGGATTTCGGGAGAATCTCACCGAAGGTCAAGACCAGAAAGGTAACAACAGCGGTGGCGATACCGATACCACGATTGCCAAGCCAGAGCGAGAAGAGATTGCTGGTGAGGATTGCGGAGAAGTTGTTGACGAGGGTATTGCCGACCAGGAGGGTGATGATAAAGCGAGCCCGGTTGGCGAGCAATAGCTCGAAGATGGGGTTTTTGACTTTACTTTCGTTGATCAGCGATCGCAGTTTGATATTGTCAAGGGCGGTGAGGGCCGTTTCTGAGCCAGAGAAAAGAGCCGATAGCACGAGCATGAGGATTAGGGTTGCTATATCCAGCCCAATACTCCCGAGTAGCGGTGCGACTTGGGCGACGGCAAGTAAGTTCATCGAGTTAGAAGGATATTCCGTCGATAGGAAGACTTGACACTCCTCAGCCTGAAGGCGTGAGGATTCCTGATTCAACGAGATAACTTACCAAGCAGACTTACATCAACTTGGCAGAGGTCGAACTCTCCACAGGCGTGAATTTGGGTATGCCCTACCCTATTTAAACCCTTAGCTAAGATATTCAGCGCTGCATTGTGGTCACGGTCTAATACAGTGCCACAATGCCCACAGCAATGCGTTCTCTGACTCAAGGTTTTGACAACCTGCTTACCGCAACTTGAACAATTCTGACTGGTATAGTGAGGCAGTACTGCAATTGTGACCTTACCAAACACCTTGCCAAAATACTCAACCCATTGCCGAAACATTGACCAGCTTGCATCACTGATTGACTTAGCTAGTTTGTGATTTTTAACCATACTCCGAATTTGCAAATCTTCATAGGCAATCAGGTCGTTAGACCGAACAACGCACCTTGCAGTCTTTACTGCAAAATCTTTACGCTGCCTACTGACTTGCAAATGCTTCTTTGCTAATCGCTTAATTGCTTTTCTCCGATTAGCAGAACCCTTTTTCCGCTTAGAAACTTGACGTTGCAACTTTTTGAGTTGACTTTCTGATTTTCTAAGGTATCTAGGGTTCTCAACAACTTGACCTTTTGAGTCAGTGTAGAAATGATTTAAACCAACATCTAAACCAATTGTGGTTTGAGTTGGCTTTACTTCTTCTCTACGCTCTACATCTACACAGAACTGAGCATAGTAACCATCAGCGCGGCGAACCAATCTGATTCGTTTAATTTGCTCAATCTGGTAAAAGTTGAGGTCACGACTGCCAATTAATTTAAGTCTGCCAATCTTGAAGCCATCAGTCAAAGTTAGATATTTCCGATCGCCACTAAGCTTCCATCCCGTTATTTTGTACTCAACTGAATGACCACGCTTTTTGAACTTTGGAAACCCTTTTTTGCCTGATACTTTCTTTTTGCAGTTATCCAAGAACTTAGAAATACCTGACCATGCACGTTCAGCACTAGCCTGTCTTGCCTGAGAATTGAGCTTATTCGCAAATTCAAACTCTTTAGCCAAGCTAGGCATATGTTTGTTTAGAGCATATTTATCCGTACCGTGATGATCCATCCAGTACCGCAAAGCCTTATTACGACAAAACAGAGCGGTACGAATCGCCTCATCAATGAGACTGTACTGCTCTATTTTGCCTTTAAGTTTTGCTTCGAGGACTAGCATAGAGTTTGATAGTTTGTACTAGTTGTTGTAGCACAAGGTTTATTAATTCTGTAAAATTTTAATAGAAAGCCGCCCTAGAAGGGCGGGGTTTTAAACCCATTTTCTTGATAAATGATACGTGACGATGAATCGCAGCGGTTAGCAGGCGCGATCGATCAGTTCGGTAATGGATTCATAGCCTTCGACACCAATCGCAGGCACGATTTGACTGCGACTGAGTTGAAGGAGATCTGTGAATTCCGGAAGTCCGAGACGACCACGCAGGGCGGAGAGCAAACCCGCCGCCTGTCGCCATTCCCGCGCGTCGATACGCTCGAGGGAAAAGGCGGCCACACTAGCCGTGGCGATCGCGGTGCTGAAGTCGTCCAGGGCATAGTGAGCTTCCGCCAAGAATAGGAGGTGTTTTCCCTGAAGATAGAGGTCGCCGGATTCGTGGGCGAAGGTAAGGCCACGGGTGAGTGCGGTGATGGCGCGGCGCGGTTGGGCCACGGTGACAAAGGCAACCCCAAGGCTATAGCACCCCAGGGCCAGACTCTGACGATCGTTGAGTTTTTCGGCCCGATCGAGGCCGTCATGTAGATAGGCGATCGCCTGCTCATAAACGTCCGTATCAGGCCGTTCGGTTTGTTGCTGACGCAGTACCTGGCTATAGCCGAGATTGACCAGGGCGTTGGCTTCTCCGAGACGATCGCCGGTTTGTCGGGCGGTGATCAGGGCGCGTTGACCGTAATCGATCGCCTCTTGGTAGTGGTGCTGGGTGGCGCTCAAGCGGCTAAGGTGGTTGAGGTTAGCGACTTCACAGGGGCGATCGGTGGCCGTGCGGGCCGTTTCCAGGGCTTCGCTATGGAAGTCAGCGGCCCGTTGGTAATCACTGATTGCGGTCTGAGAATAGCCCAATAAGGTTAAGATTCGTGCTTTTTCCTGGGTTCCTGGCACACGCTTGAGGGGTTGTTCGAGATAGTCGAGGGTGTCGCGGAGGTAGTCCCCGCCAAAGGAGGCAAAAACGCCACCATAGAGCGGAAACGTATCGCGACGGGCAAACGATCGCAGGATTTGTAGGGAAATCGTAAAGCTGGCATCCACCAGATCGATTCGGCTAGAGCGGGCAAACCCTTCGGCAATTTGCCCCCAGAGCGCTCCGAAAACGAGGAAGGCGCTACTCGCGACCTGTTTGCCCATATCGAGGCTGTAGGGCTGTTTATCGAACCAGGCCACGAGGCCACGCTGAAGTCCCTGAAGCACGATCGCCAGTTCCACCCAGGCGCGATCGTCGAGGTCACGGCACTGAGCGACCCAGTCCAGCACCGGCTCACCGCGATCGATCGTTTGGAACAGCTCGGTGATGATCGGGCTAGAACTTTGCTTGGCCCAGGTTGCCCACGGGCTCACACGGGGTTGCGCTTCATCAAAGCCAATATTCTTGGTGGCACGATCGTAGATCCAACTCACGATCACGCTTTCGAGTTCACGATAGGAGTTGAGGCCATCGCTTAACCCCGCCCCGAGTTGAATTAACTGTTGGGGGTTGTCCGCACTCGCCGACAGTTCGTCGGTCAGTTGTTGGGCAAACTGTTGGATTTGAGGCACATTCCAAGCATTTTCCCGGTTTGGATCGATCGCCCGCATCAGTGTCACCAGGCGATCGCCGGGTTCAGCCTGACGGAGCGCCACGATCGCACGTTGGATTTCGCCACTGTCGCGATTTTCCTGCTGCCATCGATCGAACTCTCCGGCGATCGTGATTGTGGCTCGCACTTTTCGTGCCGCCTTTGTACCCGCCTCGCCTTCAAACTGTGCGGTTCGCTCACTCAAGCAGGCTTCAAAAATTTCGCCCGTACCCGCTTCCAGATCGCGCTCCAAACGCCGATAAATTTGCTCTTTCGATCGCACACGACCGGCGAGGGTCATCTCGACCAGGGCGTCAATCGTGGCGAAGTAGCGATCGCGAAGTGTGGTCACGGGTTTCTAAACAACATTCGGTAGGCAAGGAATACGGACGTGGACTCAGCCCCAGCCATGCATAGCTCAATAAATAGCCTCAGCCGCCGCCCTAGAACTTTAATCTAGCCTAGTGTCATCTATTAATCATAGAATCCGGAGCAGGTAAGCTGTGGAACAACCCAGGCCAACCCTCGGGGCTGCAACCTGGGCGCGAACAGTGCTAGACCTTGAATGGATGACCGCTTCTAGCGCAAACTACCGGGAATGAGTAGGTTGGCATCACCGGCTTGGGGAGCGCGGGGCAGTTCGCGTCCGCTATTGCCAGGGCTGGCCGGATCGATCGCTGGGGTCTGGGCTGCCTCAGTCGCGGCCTGGGCTTCAACGCTGGCGGCATAGCCTGGGTTAAAAATCATCACGAGTACCTCCACCAGCCGATCGCGTTGTGCTGGGGTGAGGCGAGCGATCGCCGCCCGATCACCATCCAGAACCGACAGGGTGGGCGCTGCATTCTCCGTTGCTGCTTCCGCCCCTCTCCCCATCAGCACATCCTGACCGGGATAGGTCTCGTAACGAATCGGTTCATTCGCACTGACCGTTTGCCCGGTATTGGGGTCGCTCACCGTCAGATAGTCCGCTAGGGTTAACTTCCAATCGAGGCGAAAGAGCGGTGGACGATTTTTGACATACACGTGGTAGCGGATCAGACGACGGATCAAGGTGTAATCCTCATCCAGCTCGCCGGTGTCACGATTGATGTACTGATTTTCGCGGGGCAGATCGGGCATGGCTTGATACACCAGTTGCCACATATCGTTGACGCGATAGCGGGGTTGGACGTTGTTGGGCATCATCAGTTGTGCGATGCGATTCGCTGGGGACGCCGTCTGATCCGGCGCCGAACCGACGACGATCGGTGCTGCCTGGGATCGCACAAGGGCGCTGAATAACGCCACGATCGCCAGGGTGCAGCTAAAGATCACGATGCGATTGAACCAGCGAACCATGGACAGATGCCTCGGGAAACCAGGACGGTGAATGTGGAATTTGCGATCTCA
>RDYZ01000374.1 GCA_004293855.1 Oscillatoriales cyanobacterium
TGCCGCGAAGTTGCGTTTGCAGATCGCGAAAACGTTGCGCCGATGCTGACGTAGACGGTGTGGGGCGATCGAGTGTGGGGAAATCCATGAGCATCGGGGTTGTACGTTAGGCGTACGGCATCGGGGCGAGGGTCGGGGCAGAGGAGCGATGTCGAGTCCGGATCGCATCGTTGTTCTAAGGCGATCCTAGCAAGGGTCTTGACGGTCCGCGATCGAACCGTAGCCCTCGCAATCTCTCTTTACGCATATACGATCCCGACTGACCGGAAACCGACCACACGGCTATTTTTTCGCGTCACGATTGCATTTACCTGCATTCATCTGCATTCACCACGCCCATTTAGACACACCCACCAAGACGAAACCCTGAAATCATGCACCCTGAGACCCTAAAAATTCACGCCGACCTCTCCCAGCGAGCCGTTGTTCACTGCGAAGATCTGGACTGGATCGCCTCGCCGCTGCCCGGTGTCGATCGCCGGATGCTCGAACGCGACGGCGCTGAAGTTGCCCGCGCCACCTCGATCGTCCGCTACGCCCCTGGGAGCCGCTTTAGCGCCCACACCCACGGCGGCGGTGAAGAATTTTTCGTGCTAGACGGGACGTTTTCCGATGAAACGGGCGATTATCCGGCGGGAAGTTATGTGCGAAATCCGGTGGGATCGAGTCATGCACCCTACAGCGAGACGGGCTGTACGATTTGGGTGAAGTTGCGGCAGATGTGGCCGCAGGATCAAGCCCGAGTGGCGATCGAGACGCGATCGGCGCAGTTTGTGCCGGGACTGGTCGCCGGTTTATCGGTGTTGCCGCTGCATCAGTTCGGGACGGAGCATGTGGCGCTGGTGCGCTGGCAGTCAGGGACGCGGTTTCAGCGCCACGGTCACCCGGATGGGGAGGAGATTTTTGTCCTGGAGGGGACGTTCTCGGATGAGTTGGGGGATTATCCGGCGGGGACGTGGCTACGGAATCCGCCGGGGAGTGTGCATACGCCGTTTAGTGAGGCGGGCTGTTTGATTTATGTGAAAACGGGACATCTGGGCGATCGGGCGGTGACGGCGAAAGCGTATACCGCCACTGCGGATTAACGGGCTGATGTTTGCTGGGCAAACGTTCGATATTTCAAGCCAAAAAAGTGGCAGAGATCCGGCGATATCTCTGCCACGGCCATACTCATGAAGTTCAGGTTATGGCGCGATCGCAAGACCTACATAGTGGCGATCGCAGCCCAAAGAAACCAACGCAAAGCCAGAGAAATTAAGCGCGGCGACGGCGTAGACCCAAGGCACTGCTGGCGATCGTGATCAGACCCAACACCGAAGCCGGTTCCGGCACAGATTCGCTCGGCGGTTCCGGCACAGACGGATTAACCTTCGCCACTACGCCCACGCCGTCGTTGTTGCATTCCGCAAAGATCGTCGCGATCAGGTCACCGCTCAGGCCACCCGGTAAATCAGCTTTCGAGAAGGAAAGAGCGATCGTTTGTGAACCAATAGCACCTTTAGACGCAAAGTCTAGACCAAGACCTGATGTATCAAGGAAAGAGATATTGCCAATTTTGTCGCCATCAAGCATGACATTTTTCATCGTCGATCCCATCGCAAAGTAGTTTGTGTAATCGACATTACCCACAGTCGCAGTTTTACCAGCCTTCGTAACCTTATTCTTGTGGTCATTCAGCGTATTAAAGCCCGAATTGGTACTGGCGACGCCTTGAGCCGTGTTGACTTTATAGAGGCCATTTTCTTGCTCACCAGAATCAGAATACGTACCTGCGAGATGGATAGCCAGCATTTCGCCGCTTGCGATCGCATCGTTGTAGCCTTTGCCGGTGAAGTTCAGGAATAAGTCACCCCAGCCAATGTGCTTGTCCTGAGCACCACTGTTGGCAGCACCAGTCAGGGCAAAATTTGAATTGAGAGCGAGAAAAATATTGTTGTCATCTTCAGCAACAGCCATGCCGTAGAACTCATAGGTTCCACCGTTGCCCACGATTCCATTCGTTACGCCGTCATTGAAGCTATCAATACCGTATGTCCAAGAATACGCTTGGGCAGGGCTAACGGCAGCGATCGAGAGGGCTGCGGCTCCAAAAATTGCACTAAGGTTATAGGTCTTCATGATGTGACTCGCTGAGTACTATCGGTTCGTGAAAGATGCGCCTTATGAACCCCCAATCCAGCTCATGCTCACATTGATCTTCGGATCTCGTGACATCACCTAGGAGGTTCCGATGCCATTAGCGTATGCCTAATTTGCGGAACCTGACTGTCAAGAGTTTGCAAAGCCCAAAAGACCACACTGAGTTAACTCGAAATACTGTCAATTAATGACTCAGTAAATTCATTGAAAATGTAAAATCTTCACATAATAAGAATCCTAGAGTTTTAACGTCATGCGAACGTTG
>RDYZ01000375.1 GCA_004293855.1 Oscillatoriales cyanobacterium
GAAACCCACAAACAACTGTTAAACTAAAACCAGAGGATTTGTTGCTATCAGGGGCAAATGATGACCAAGTTGCAGCAGTAGAAGCTGTCTTATCTGCACCAGATTTAGTGTTAATTCAAGGGCCACCTGGAACGGGGAAAACGACTGTTATCGCTGAAATTTCCTATCAAGTTGCGCTGCGGGGCGGGAGGACTTTAATTGCTTCTCAAGCAAATTTAGCTGTTGATAATGCGTTGAGTCGCTTAATTCACAGTCCTGTTATCCGCGCTTTGCGAAAGGGGCGTGCGGAGCGTGTTGAAGAGGAAGGTTTGCCATTTGTGGAAGATAAAGTAATTGGCAATTGGCTGAGAAATACGGCTGATGACTGCGAAAAGCGGTTGGCCAAACAGCGGGAAGATATAGAGTTTTTTAGGGAATTGTTAGTAGGATCGGCGCGGTTTGATGCGTATTTGCGAGCAGAGGAAAAGTTACAAGAAAGTTACAAGGAGTTGGAGTTGCGATCGCGCAAGGCCGAATTAGAGGAAAACTGTAGGGAGCATGAAAGTGTCTATGAAGAAGCGGAAGCTAAACAGCGCGAAGTTGTTGAATATATCCTGCCCGGTTTGAAATTGCTAATGTCTCAATCTTCAATTAATTGGGAAGATGAGACGGTCATTAATTTATGGAAAACAGCTATCAAAATCTGCAACAGTACCGAACTCCTTATATTGGGGTATAATTCTGAAGAAAGCTTCAAGGTAAAAGTAGAAAAAGCAGCTAAAATGGCTGCCGATTTAGGTGTTCAAACTGCAAATTTACGGCTAAATTATTTGAGTTTAGCGGCTTGGTTAAAGGAGCAAGGTCTTCCACAAAATAAAATGTCATTGTCTCACTGTAGAGATGCGATATCATCCATCAGAGAAGCCGCAGAACCTGAACGATCGCTCCGCGACAAGTCTGTCGCACTTCTACTTTTAGAAACCAATTATCAGCCAAGTCTTACCAAGCTTAAAAATCTAGAGGAAAGTATTAACACTTGGGAAAAACGAAAATTAAGAACAGTTACAGTCAGCAGTACAATAAACCAGTGGAAATCCACCGTTTACGATCGCGTTTATGCAGCGATGAAGCAATGTGCAGACACTAATCGAGTCTTTACAGACGATCTAATTCACTTACCGCTGGACGTGGTGTCATTTGTCAAGGCTAATCCCGCACCGTGGCGATCGCATCTCGATCGGTGCAAATCAAAAATTGCTAATTTAAGCAAAAGTGAAGCCAAGAAAATTGCTCCTGTTGAGCCGCAACTCGACGCGGTAGCCAAAGAAGCGATCGGCGGTATTGCTGCTACGGCGCGAAACTGGCTGAACCAACAACAGGAATTAGAGCAAAACCAGAAAAACTCTGTTTTGAAAGCTCTAAAAAAATGGGAATTTACAGCTTATCAGAGCGTATATGAGGAGTTGAAAAAATGCGTACAAGAGCAGCGGAAATTTACAGATAACCTGATTAAATTGCCACCTGAGTTGCTGGAAAGTGTCCCTGTAAAACCTCACCCTTGGCGTTCTAACCTCGATCGGTGTCGCTCGAAAATTGCTAGTTTAATTGCCAAACAAAGTGAAGTCCAAACCCCCAACTTCGACGCGGAATTAAATCCCATCGCAACCGAAGCGATCGAGAACATTGCTGCCAGTATATCTCAATGGCTGGAACAGCAGCAACCAGAAACTGAAAAACAACTCCAAAATCTTAAAAAACAGCTTAAACAACATCAGCAATCAACAACTAAGCAAGAACAGGAAATAGCAACCGCTAAAAAGCAGTTAGAGGCTTTTCAAAGTGCGTCTCAAGCTAATACACAAAGAGCAGTGCAAGTCTTAGCAGAATTGAGCAAGCGATCGGGTATTCCAGCGAACATACGCAGTTTAGCTATGCGGTATCAATCTTTTCCTTCTCTTTCACAAGCGATCGCTAACATACCTGTATCAGAATTTCCCCAACGAGTAAAGTCGTGGGAAAATCAGATAAATCAGTTTGAACAATTAATCTCCTCACTCGATCCATTATTGCGACTGCGAGGAATAAAAGAGGCTCTCACAACCATTCAACCAAGCTTACAAAAGGCGGTTAGTAACGCCTTAAATCAACTGCGAGAATGTCAAAATCAGCTTCAGAAAATGGATGTTCAACTGCAACAAATCCAACAAAAACAGCAACTACCACCCAAGTTAATTTCTGAGCGAAAATGGTGGGAGTCAGCATGGCAAAATATGCCCGATCGCCTAAAGCCACCAATCCCCACCAACGGCTTATTCGATCTCAATTTTTTGCACGAAATCAAAACACAATTCGATGCTTGGCACCAACAACTCATTCAAGAAGAATCCCATCTTAAAGGCTATGAGAAACTAACTCAAGATTGG
>RDYZ01000052.1 GCA_004293855.1 Oscillatoriales cyanobacterium
GCCTTGAGGATGGCGGCTATTCCTCAGCCATGTCCGTCATTGATCTGAATAAATGGCTTCAGAAAACAGTCGCATTTACACGTAGTCGTCTATTCTCACGTCGTCAAACGTTGATTATTGAAGACACGGAATTGCCACCCTTGATCACCGATCGTGTGATCTTGGATCGAATTATTGTTGAGTTGTTGCACAATGCAGGCAAGTACAGTGCGGATGGTAGTCAGATTGTTTTGAGTGTGAGTGAGGCGATCGTGCCTCATTCAGAGGCGACATCAGGGCTACGCTTATGTGTGACCAATCCGGCCACCATTTCCTCAGAGGAATTGCCCAAAATCTTTAGTAAATTTTATCGCATTCCTAATGCTGACCCTTGGAAGCAGGGCGGTACAGGGTTGGGATTAGCGCTTGTGGATCGCCTGGTGCGTCAATTGGGCGGGACGCTGAGTGCCACTAGTGAAGATGGTTTAACAACATTTACGGTGCTGATTCCCAATCACAAGGATCTGTTCGAGAAGGAAAATCTTCGACGTTAGGCTGATGTTGTAGGGGGTGTCCGATCGGGGTTTGGCGTTCCCCTCTTGCCGAAATAATGCATTCGACTTTTTGTACGCCTGGGGTACCACTGGAGGCAGAAAAATCAAAAAATCAAAAAATCAAAAAATCAAGAGTTTTGGAAGCCTAGCGACGTCAAAGTTCTTCAAGACCTTTGACGTCGCTATCGCGTGACGATCGCCTCGATCACATTGCTTTGTTGGGATGCTTCCGTTCGCTCAGTTCGAGCAAAATTTGAGCGTGAACGGACTTGGTTAAGGGATAGAAATAGGCGAGAACCAGACCGATCGCCAGAATACAGGCGGGAAATGGTGCGACTAGGACCCGCAGCGCGGTCAGTACTGCATCCGACTGGGTTGGCAGCGTGCTATCAAAGCCAAACCATTCTAGGGCTTGGCCGACCATCGCCAGTCCAAAGGCCAAACCTAGCTTTTGCAACAACACCATGAGGGAGTAAAACGTTCCTTCGCGACGTTCACCGGTTTGTAATTCCCCCAGATCGGTGACGTCGGTAATCATTGACCAGGGAACCAGATAGGCGGTGGCGATACCCACTCCGGCGAGGGCGCACAGGAGATACATCAAACCTTGGTGATCGGGGGTAATCATGAATAGTCCGGCTTGGGCGATCATCCACAGACCCGTCCCGAGGAAGTAAACCCCACGTCGGCCAATAGTTTCGCCGAGTTTCGCCCAGAGAAATAGGGCGAGCATCGCCGACCCCTGCACGATGAGGGCCACGGCAAAGTAGGAATCAACCCCCATGTAGTAGGTCACAAAGTAGGGGATTGTCGTTGCTGTGAGCTGAAAGGCGAACCATGAGCAGAGATAGATACCGATGACGTAGCGAAAGGGGATATTTTGCAGGGCATCCCGGAGTTCTTGCCACCAGGAGGTTTGAGGTTCGCTGGGATCGATCGACGGTAACTCACCAGCCGTCGGGTCGGTGGTTCCCCAAACGCACCAGTAGATCGTCAAAATTGAGGCGATCGCGCTAATTCCCCCCAGTAATGCGTATTGCTGGAGGGGAGGGAGGTTTTGCTGAGAGAGGACGAACCCGAAGGCCAAGGCGGCGAGACTGCCACCGATCGAAAAGGCAAAACGAAACCCCGTCAAACTGGTGCGTTCGTCATAGTCCTGGGTCATTTGCGGTGAGAGCGCAGTGTAGGGCAGGTTGACCGCTGTAAAGGCTGTATTGAACGCAATGCTGACCGCGACGTAATACCAGAACAGTCCCATCTGATCGTCGTCACTCACAAAGGGCGGGACAACCCAATGCAGGCAAAAGAGGACACCGAAGGGAATGGCTGCACCGATCATCCAAGCATGGCGGCGTCCCCATTTGGAACGGGTGCGATCGCTCAACACGCCAATAATCGGATCATTAAAGGCATCCCAGATTTTGCCGATCGCCAAAACACTACTCGCCAGTCCCGGCTTGAGATGGGCCACATCCGTGAGGAATACCAGGAACGAAAACACCAACAGTGTGGAGGTAATCCCGGCTCCTGCGTCTCCCGCACCAAAGGCCAGTTTGGTCGCCAAGGATAAGCGAGGCGATCGTGGCATCGGTAGCGGAGAAGGCGGTGTAGAAGAAGTCATATCAATCTCAATCATCCTCATGGGACAACAGCACAGATGAATCAGTCGTCAATCCGGTGTCAATCCGGTGTTAATCCGTTATTAATCCAGTATTAATCCAGTATTAATCCAGGGCATTGACACCGTGCCACGAATGGAACCGACCATCACCCATCGGTCAACATTGCCGGAGTGCCCTCCGCGATTATCCGCCGGGACGGGTCAGGAATTCTGCGGGTCGCGATCGCCGCACTTGACGAGATCGGGCGAATTCTCGTGATCCCCTTGCCAATCGCGCCAGACAATCCGACACTAAGCGTAAAGAATTTAAATGTAAAAAATTCGGCAGCCCTGGAGGTTTTCCGGTGAAACGTGTTTTAGGAATCATTCTCGGAGGTGGGGCCGGAACGCGCCTCTATCCGCTGACCAAGCAGCGCGCAAAACCGGCTGTGCCGCTAGCAGGCAAGTATCGTTTAATTGATATCCCTGTCAGCAACTGTATTAATTCGGATATTGAGAAAATCTATATCCTGACCCAATTCAACTCAACCTCGCTCAATCGTCATATTTCCAGAGCGTACACGTTCTCGAATATGAGCGATGGCTTTGTCGAAGTTCTCGCAGCGCAACAAACGTCGGATAATCCAGACTGGTTCCAGGGAACGGCAGACGCGGTCCGCCAGTACCTTTGGATGCTCAAGGACTGGGATGTTGATGAGTTCATCATTCTCTCGGGTGATCATCTCTACCGCATGGATTACCGTCTCTTCGTCCAGCGTCACCGCGATACGAATGCAGATATTACGCTATCGGTCGTTCCGATCGATCGCGATCGAGCCGATGCCTTCGGATTGATGAAAATCGACCAGGCCACCGGGCGAGTTGTCGCATTCTCCGAAAAACCTAAGGGCGCAGAACTTGACGCCATGATGGTTGATACCACGATGTTGGGGCTAGATGCTGAGCAAGCGAAAGCGAAACCGTTTATCGCATCAATGGGGATCTATGTCTTTAAAAAAGATGTCTTAATCGATCTATTACAGAAAAATCTTGAACAGACCGATTTCGGCAAGGAAATTATTCCCGCAGCCGCCAAAAACTACAACATCCAGGCTTATCTCTTTGATGATTACTGGGAAGACATCGGAACCATCAAGGCGTTTTATGAGGCCAATTTGCAGCTAACCCAGCAACCAGATCCTCCCTTTAGCTTTTACGATCACAACGCGCCAATCTACACACGGGCTCGTTATCTACCGCCGAGCAAGTTGCTAGATTGCCGGATCACCGAATCGATCGTCGGTGATGGCTGCATCCTCAAGGAATGCCAAATCGAGCATTCTGTCCTCGGGATTCGGACTCGAATTGAATCGGGAGCGGTGGTGCGTGATTCCTTGATTATGGGGTCAGACTTTTACCAAAGTTCTCAGGCTCGTCAAACCAATATTGACGTTGAGAAACCACCGATCGGGATTGGGCCCAATTCCATCATCAGCGGCGCTATCATTGATAAAAATGCGCGTATCGGTCAAGACGTGAAGATCCTCAACAAGGAAAATATCGAAGAGGCGAATCGTGAAGATCTAGGCTTCCACATTCGCAGCGGTATTGTTGTGGTGCAGAAAAATGCTGTCATTCCAGATGGTTTTGTTATTTAAACCATTTGGTTTTCGAGTACTCTAGCGACGATCTGTCGTTGACAGACCCGCCCGCAGGACTGATGTGTGGGCGGGCAATGGCCTAAAGCTTAGTGTGACATCACGGGCAGTGACGATTTGTCACTGGCCCGTTTTTCGTTGAATACCAAACCTCAGCGGATCGTAACTTTAGACGAGGAACATGATGAAATGCACCGTTGGGATTGGGCATCCCAGACTAGGATAGGGGGAGGTGAGCTGATCTACAGATCCATGAAGTATCGATCGTTACCTCAGAACGACAGGAGTCTGCTCCCGTCCCGAAGGAATAGGGGTGTGTTTGAAAGATATGGTGTATTGCCGGTCGTGCAATTTAGACTGAGAGGGATCACCCGGTTCCTTTGGGCTTTCCGTGAATCCCGCCAGAGGCTAGGGTCGGTCATCCACTAAATGTCTAGCGTTGGACCCGCAAGGGTTAGAGCCCCTCGTGTTTGGGTTAGTTCAACAGCTTGCCCGTTCAGGGTTTGATGATGAATGGATGGTGCGCCCTAGGCCGAACCCTTGGCGTCCTGGGTTGCGGACACCTTCCATGAACGTTCTTGATGTTTGTCTGGGACCCCGTGTTCCCGGTACGGACATCGGATTACACCACGATCGCGATTTTTTGGCCGCCGATGCAGCCTTCACCAACCCTCACTTTGTGATTAGCGGGTCTCTTTGACTGCCATGAATGATGCTTCAAACCTATCCCAATCGAAAAAGGGGGTCATTTTAATCGTTGATGATACTCCGGCCCATCAACTGTTGCTGGGGGATATCCTCACGAATGAAGGGTATTCAATCTCGATCGCCAGTGATGGATTGAGCGCCTTGTCCCAGGCCCGATCCCTGAATCCAGATTTGATCTTGCTGGATATCTGTTTGCCGGATATGGACGGCTACACCGTGTGTTCAACCCTTAAATGTCATCCTCGCACCCGCAATATCTCGATTTTGTTTGTTAGTGCCTGTGATCAGTCGATCAATTTGGCGCGGGCGTTTGAAGTGGGCGGTGTGGATTACATTACCAAGCCGATCGAACGAATTGAACTGTTGGCCCGTGTGCGTCATCAATTCCAATTTCGTCGTATCCAAGATCAGTTGATTGATCAGAATTTGCGGTTGCAGCAGGAAATTCGTAGGCGATATCATCTTGAAACAGAGCTGAAGGCCAATCGAGATCGTTGGTATCTGGCCCTTCAAGGTAGTAACGATGGCTTATGGGATTGGGACATTACGACCGGATCGATGTACTTTTCCGATCGCTGGCAGGAGATTATCGGCTATGAACCCGGTGTTCTACCGCCGTTAAGACGCAGTTGGCAAGAACGGGTGCATCCAGAGGATTTGGAGTGGGTGCTGGAATTTATTCGCTATCACCTTGAATGCGTGACGCCCAATTACTATGCCGAGTATCGCCTGCGCGATCAAAGCGGTCAGTATCGTTGGGTGCTCGATCGCGGTCAAGCCCAATGGGACGATCGGGGACATCCCATCCGCATGTCTGGCTCCTTAACCGACGTCACCCTGCGTCACCAATCCGAAGAGCAATTACAACTGCTACTGGTCACCGGGCAAGCGATGGTTCAAGCCGAGGATACAGAGCACACCTTTAGCAGTGTCCTCACCAAACTGTGTCAAATTGCCGAGTGGGATGTGGGTGAAGCGTGGACGCTGGCTTCCGATCGTGAACAGCTCATCTATTGTTGGGGATCGTACAGTCATCGCCCCGATCCACCGCAAACCCTCCTGACCTTTGAACAGGAGCGACGTCAATCCTACTTTCTGCAAAACCAAGGCTTTGCAGGGCGTATCTGGGCCCAAAATACCCCCCTGTGGATTGAAAATCTAGAAAGTTCCGCCAGTGTCGTGCCGGATCAGACGTTGTTTTTAAAAGCCGGGTTTAAATCGGCTCACGGTCTACCCATCTATGCGGATGGTCAAATTCTCGCGGTTCTGATCTTCCTCTCCTTAAAACAACGCCCCCGAGATGCGCGGGTCATGGATCTCACCCAGGCCGTCGCCTCACAGCTTTCCTCGTTCATGCTACGCAAGCAAACGGAACAAGCCCTGACCCGAGCTAATACCGAACTCCAGCGTCTGGCAACCCTAGACGGCCTCACCCAATTGGCGAATCGGCGTAAATTTGACGAATACATTCATACCGAATGGCGGCGAGCCCTGCGCGATGGTCAACCCATTTCCCTGCTGCTCTGTGATGTTGACCATTTCAAGCGCTACAACGATTACTACGGCCATCAAGCGGGTGATGCCTGTCTGCGTTGGGTTGCCCATGCTCTAGAGTCCCAAGCGCACCGGGTCACGGATTTAGCGGCACGCTACGGCGGTGAAGAATTTGCGATTATTTTGCCGAATACCGATTTGGCCGGGGCTCTGGCGGTGGCGGAACACGCGGCCCATGCGGTGCGAGAGTTAACGATTCCGCACGAGGGTTCACTGGTGAGTGATTTTATTACGGTGAGTATTGGTGTTGCGAGTACCATTCCGCAGGTCGGTACGTTGCCCACACGGTTAATTGCCCAGGCCGATCGCAATCTGTATCAGGCAAAGGCGAAGGGCCGTAACTGTGTGTATGGTGATGGTGAAATTCGATCGAGACCCATACGACCGGAGCTAGGTCAAGAGGAATCGCAGTAGTTGGCGGCCCTCCAGCATTCGTCGCCTTAGGGTTCACACGTTTAAAAATCGAGATGCTACGATCAATTCCTATCGTTTTGTCTGAATCACAAGACGTCAAGATTGTTAGATCGGGAGTGAAATCGTGCCGGAACCTCAAGATGCATCGCCAGTCTCTAAGCGGAGTCAACGGCTTCAACTGGATGAGTGGGTGGCACTGATCGTTGCCTTCGGCGCGATCGGGGCAATTTTGGCTTACAACTTGCTACGCGATCAGCCAGGTGGGACATTCTCACTTCTGATTAAGCGTGATCCCTCATCGCTTTCTGCGTCGATCACGGCGACGGGGACAGAGTCGGAATCGGAGTCTTCGGATCAGGCGAATCGTCTGATCAACAAAACCCAGGAGACCACACAACGCTTGGTGAGCCAGACGAATATCTCCATCAAAGGGTTTGGGGCGCTGATGAGTTCTGGGCTGTGGATATCGGGTCAAGGCCGATCGCCAGTGGATTTACCCCAACGCTCTGACGCGATCGAACCGGTGAACCCAGCTCCTAATTCCGAGGCTGAGACCGTCGAAGCCACTCCAGCGACAACCGCGAGTGAAGCCGAGCAGCCGGAGGTCGCCGCCGGATCGGCCAGCGTCGCGACAGACTTAGAGGTGACGGCGGCACCGATGACGTTTAGCGATGTTGCGGCCGATCGTTGGTCGAAACCGTTTATCGATGAGTTATCCAAACGCAAGCTGATTTCGGGTTTCCCCGATGGCACCTTTGCCCCGGATCGTCCGGTCACCCGTGCGGAACTGGCGGCTCAAATCCAGCAAATTTTTGAACGGGATGACCGGCTACGTGAGCTGATCGCATTTCGTGATGTGAGTGCGGATTATTGGGGACGGGCTGCGATCGATAAATCAGTCGAAATTGGCTTTTTAAACGGCTATCCCAACGCGATTTTTGCGCCGGATAAGTCGGTATCGCGGCTGGAAGTGGCGATCGCCTTGGCGACGGGGCTGGGTCTGAATCCATCCGTGACACCGGAGGCGATACTGGCGATTTTCCCGGACGCCGAGGCCATTCCCGGCTGGGCTAAACCCAAGATTGCCGCCGCAACCCAAGCCGGTTTTGCCGTTGTCGATCCCGAACTCAAACAGCTTGACCCCCATGCTGCGGCAACTCGCGAAGTGGTGGCGGTGATGATGTATCAAGCGTTGGTTTGGGCGGGTGAGGCCGAGCCGCTAACGTCCGATCGGCTGCTTCGTCCTTAAATTAAATTGTGCGCAACTCTCCGGCTGGGGAGAGTAATCAGGAATCGCGGAAGTGGGGCAAGGACACCTAAACCTTAGCCCTGCTGATCCAGTTTCCCTAACGGGGCGGTTCCACAATACGACTTTCGAGCATGGCTTCGATCGCATCGGGAAGCACCTCGAATAAATCAAGCTGCGTCTTGGCTTCAAGGGTATCGATCGAGACCTGATAGCGCCGCCAATCGGACGAAATGCGATTGGTATTGGGCACATCGACCGCGAACACGATCGCATCGGCGGTCACACGTTCGGGATGCTGGCCGGGGGTCAGGGCGGCGACCACTTTCCACGTTTGACTGGGAACTGTAACCCGTTGATTGGCGATCTGCTTAGAGCCACCATAAACCCCGGCAATGACGTACAGCTCATAGCCACGATTCACCAACTCACGGCAATATTCCTCCAGTTCACGCCAGGTTTCGCGGTTGTTTTTGCTGGCCTGGGGAATGATATTCGTCATCAAAAACGTGCTGGAATTGCTCGCCTCGTCCGCCGTGCGATCCGCCGATGGCACTAAATGGCCCCGATCGTAACCACTGCCACGATAATCATTTCCATCAACGTGATACCACGCGGCGGGGAGGCGATCGTCAGCGCGAAAATCATCCTGTCGATTCACCGAGCCTAAATTTGCCTTCGAGAGCTTCCAACTTACCCAATTGGCCGTACCCCGCGAGGCATTGTAGGACAGGGCATAATCACGCCCGACGAGAAGATAGTTATCGGCCCTGCGAGGATCGGCGATCGCATCACTCGGATTACCAAACTGCAAATGTGGCGATGCTGTTGTATCCAAGATGGTGGTCGGTAACGAAGCCAACCAACCACAGCCCGTCAAGCCGAGGGCGACAGCACTAACCAGCCACCTCGAGAGGCGCTGCGATCGGTTAACAGAGTCCCAGGCAAGACACATTCGATAACCCGACAAAAAACGACACGCCATAGACGAAGGTTATAAAACGGGGAGGCCGTCCGGGTTCCCAGAGAACGCAACCGAGCAAGGCCAAGGCTGACCGCATCCTGTCACGAAAATCAATATTTTCCCTGACTTTATAGCCTAGCAAGATTTCACGCCGATCGGTGTCGCCAGAGTCATCTCAGGCACGATTCTCAGCAAGAATTCGTCACACTTTCCGATACTATAGGACGGTAGCAGTGCAGCGCCTCCTAAATGGCACGTGTAACTCTGTTAACGACTGAGCCTAACGTCGTGACTTGAGGAACGCTAAAAACTGTGTGAGAATCCGACGTGCCACAAACTAAGTAACATCAAAAGCTAATGAGCAATATTGAAGAAAGAGTAAAAAAAATCATCGTAGAACAGCTTGAGGTTGAGGAAGGCGAGGTCACCAACGAAGCGAGCTTCGTAGACGATCTCGGAGCGGATTCCCTCGATACCGTTGAACTCGTAATGGCTCTTGAAGAAGAGTTTGATACGGAAATTCCCGACGAAGAAGCAGAAAAAATTACGACGGTGCAAGCTGCGATCGACTACATTAACGCTGCCCAGCAGTAGTCGCGAGCGTGCCACGTTAGGAGAGCTGGAGTAGATCGCCCTCTGCCCCGGCTCTTGTTTATTTACAACTTGCCCCTCGAACGGCGCGTGTCATGGTGCTACTACAGCGCTGTTACCTCGATGATTCGTTTGATCGGCCTAGATGTTTGGCTGTTCATCGCAGCTCCGCCCCCTTTTCGATCCACTCTGACTCATGACGAACTTTCAGCCCAAGCGCGTTGTTGTTACCGGCATCGCGGCCATTACGCCGATCGGCAACACTCACTCCGAATATTGGGACAGTTTAATGGCGGGTCGTAATGGCATCGGCATGATCGACCATTTTGATACGACAGAATTTGCCTGCAAGATTGGTGGTCAGGTGAAAGGCTTTGACCCGACACAGTACATGGACAAAAAAGAAGCAAAGCGCATGGCGCGTTTTGCTCAGTTTGCTGTGGCGGCGAGCCAAGATGCGCTGAAAGATGGAAACTTTACGATCGATGAGCTGAACGCCGAACAGGTTGGCATCATCATCGGCAGTGGCGTGGGCGGACTCAAGGTAATGGAAGAGCAAAACGAAGTCTTGCTAACCCGCAGCCCGTCACGGGTGAGTCCGTTCACCGTTCCCATGATGATTGCCAATATGGGGTCTGGTTTAGCGGCCATTCATACCGGCGCGAAGGGGCCGAACACCTGCCCGGTTACCGCCTGCGCTGCGGGATCACATTCGATCGGGGATGCCTTTCGCCTGGTTCAAGGGGGTTATGCCCAAGCCATGCTAGCGGGGGGAGCCGAGGCTGCTATTACGCCCCTATCCTACGCCGGGTTTGCCTCAGCCAAAGCGGTTACCACGTCCCGCAATGAAGACCCGGAACACGCCAGCCGTCCGTTTGACATGGACCGCGATGGTTTCGTGATGGGTGAAGGTGCGGGTGTGCTGTTGCTAGAAGAGCTAGAACACGCCAAAAGCCGAGGAGCCAAAATTTATGCTGAAATCATTGGCTATGGCATGACCTGCGATGCCTATCACATCACCTCTCCGCCGCCCGGTGGGGAAGGGGCAGCTCGGGCGATCGGTTTAGCGGTGAAAGATGCGGGAATTAATCCCGGCGATGTTAACTACATCAACGCCCACGGCACCAGCACCCCGGCCAATGACAAGAACGAAACAGCAGCGATTAAAACCGCATTGGGTGAAGATAACGCTCGCAAGCTCCTGGTTAGCTCGACTAAATCCATGACGGGTCACCTCCTGGGCGGTTCGGGTGGCATTGAAGCCGTAGCGACAGTCCTAGCCATCACGAATGATCGTGTCCCGCCCACGATTAATCTCGACAATCCTGACCCCGACTGCGATCTCGATTACGTTGCGAACGAAAGCCGTGCCCATACTGTGAATGTCGCCATTTCCAACTCGTTTGGTTTTGGTGGTCATAACGTGTCGCTCGTGTTTTGCAAATACACCGGCTAACAGCGGTGTTGCCGGAAAATACCCTTGACGTGTCATTCCGGTACGATCGTCCAAGGGTTAACATGATAAAAAACGAAGCGGCTCCCAGAAAGGTCGCTTCGTTTTTTTTACGTGAATTTGCTTATCCCGAACTCACGTTAACCTATTTGCCACCTGCGATAGAAGAAAAGTCCTGATACTAAAACAAAGACCCGTCACAGTTGTGACGAGTCTTTGTTTGATACCTAAAAAATGGGTCGCCTGGGATTCGAACCCAGAACAAATCGGTTAAAAGCCGAGTACTCTACCGTTGAGCTAGCGACCCGTGTTTTTCAGCTTTATAAATTTAGCTCATACTTTCTGGAATGGCAAGTGTTTTTGCAATTTTTTTCCGATGGTTCTGAGGCAAGGCGATCGAGCCATCGTCACTCCCCCATCCGGCTAAAGAGAGATGGGGGAATGACGATGTTTAGGGATGATGAGCGTGAGTTAGCAGTGCGGCAAGGTCGGGTGGGAATGTGGTTGAGCTGGGAAGGTTGGTGAGTTGAGACGCGGAATTGCAAAGGATACCGAGGCTTGAGTTTTGGGCTGGCTCCATTGACCGATCGCCTGACCGATCGTCTTCAACTCCTCAAGGGGAAGGCGTTGCGGGAGCTGAGGGGCGGGCAGTTCGGAAGGATTGCCTTGGGTAACGATCGGCTCACTGGAAAAAGGCGATGGGGCAGCATCTGGGGTGGCCGAAAAACGGGGCAGTTCGGGCTTGGGGGTTGGTGTGACCGGCGGGGTGATTTTGAGGCCCTCTGAGGGACGAGATGGCGGAGATTGAGGTGAGCTTAAATCTTCCGTATCCAATTCCAGTTCTAAGGCTTTCAGCTCACTGGCCAAATCACGCCGCGAGTTGGACAGGTTAGGATGCTGAAAATCTAAGTCCACTTCGGGATGGGTGGGTGGGCTGGCGGGGGATAGTTCGTGCTGAATTTGAGGGTTGGTTTCGACGAAACGATCCAAACTTTGTTCGACGATCGTGCGGCCACTCAAGGGGGGAAGGGTCTGCTGGGCTAGTTCTGGAGCCACGATCAGCGGTGCGATCGTGGGGGTGACTGGATTTGAGTCAAGGGTTGTCGGCGTGACGTTTGCCGGGGTGTCACGATCCGCCGCTTGGGTTTCGGGTTTTGTCTCCGCGCTGCCATCCGTGGTGAAAGCAGACGCTTGGTCAGAAACCTTGAGCATTGCGGTCGCAGTGACCGCCGCCGGTGCGGAGATCGCTGCGCTGGCGTCGGCTTCGCTNNGGTTTCGGAGGCGAGACGAGCGACGCGGTGACGCTCCGCCGAGATCTCACGCTCGGCGGCGGATAACCCCTCGACCTCGGTGGCTAACTGGGCTAGGGGACGATCAAAGCCCTGGGATAGATCCTCAATGCGTTGCATAATCCAGTGTGCCGACGCTTCAGCGGCTAATACCGGACGACCATCCCAAATCTCGATCGGAACAAAATCAGCGGTGATCCGATCGCGATCGAGCCGCAATCGTAGCAGGGCGGTTTCGCCACCAAATCCATACTTATCGCTGTAAAGCAATTTACCGAGGGAATAGATAATCGGTCGATCGCTGTAGGTTTCGGCCCCTTGCAGCGCGTTTGGACTATGGCCCACCACGGCATCGGCTCCCGCATCGATCGTTTCACGGGCAAGCTGGGTTTGCCAGTGTGCGGGATAGCTGGCCATACTGTCGCCCCAGTGGTAGTTCACCACAATCCAATCTACGCGATCGCGCAAGTTCGTGATGTCCTGCTGAATCCGATCGCGTAGGGCTTCGTTAATCCCAGAGCGACGATCCTGGGCGATCATGTAGTCAGCGGTGGCGTAGCCCAGATAGGCAATCTTGACGCCCTTCACCTCAATGATGCGAACACGTGCTGCTTCGCTGGCCGTGCGTCCAGCACCAAAACTGACAATATTGGCCCGATCAAGCTGATTTAACGTCACCTCAAGACCTTGATCGCCGTCGGTCATGATGCGTCCATTGGCAAGATTGACCACATCAATTCCCGCACTCGTGAGCGCGGCGATCGCCCCGGACGGTGAGGAGCGTGAGCGGTGGTCGGACGCCGTAGACGCCACATCCGCCTCAGACCGAAACTGAGCTTCGGCACGATTGGCCAAGGATAGGGGAGACGCCAAATTCACCGTCGTCACATCCGCTGCGGCCAATGCACCCAGATCGGCAAAGGCTTGGGCATTGTTTCCCGCTAAAGGGCCATCAAAACTGAGATCACCACCCATGAGTAAAACCACATCCTCCGACTGCACCCGATTGGGGGGAGGGGTCACCGACGTGATCGACGATCGAGCCATCTCTTGCAAAATGCCCTGAATGCGATCCAGGCTCGACATCGTAGCAGAGGTGGAGGTCGATCCAGACTGGGACACCGTCTCGGACATCTGGTTCGGCATGGCCGTCAAACGCTCGGATCTGGGCAGGGTTTGGCTCGCCACCAGCGGCGGTGTCTGGGCCGATCGGGCTGCGTTTTGGTTCACCCATTCCAAGGCAGAGTTCACGCTAAACCAAGCCCCCAAGGTAAAAGCGGCAACCGCTGACCCCGCGAGCAGCAACGTCCGCAGGGCCTTATAGCGCGATCGCACCCACCCACGCACAGACACCGCACCCCGCATCACCGGACGCACGATCGCCCCAAACTCGAAGCGATCATCACCGGTCGATCGCAAGCGCTGATTCGCCGGTGTCACAATCCGTACCGTTTGCTGCCAGAGAATTTCCGCACGCCCTGGCAGACTGCCACTGACCCGAACCCCGTGGATCACGTTTGAATTGAGCTGCCAAAGCTGATGACAAATGCGACGGATAATGTTGTCCTGTAGATCCGTCTGCTGAGCCGTACGAGGTGCGGGAAATTCAACGCAAATATTGACACAGCCACGGGTTCCCTGCCCCTCGACGTGGGCATAAAACCCATCGGGGATCAAAACACGGTTAATCCAGTAGGCCAGCGCGGAAAAATCTCCAGCTCGCGCTAGGTCGAGGAGCGAAGACTGCATGGAAAAGGTGGCCGAAACCATAGCGTCCAGGTGGCGAAGGTATAGAGGTGTTGGGTTATTCAACCTAGATTCTACTGGGTTCGTTTCCCCATGTCGGGATCAAGTGCCGACGATCGGTCAACAATGTTAACCGTTGCCAGTCTAGGACACTCCGGCTGGGGATGTTGTCATCAGGCCCAACATACTTGGGTCCTGTGAATGTCTTTATACAAGACTGAGCGATCGGCTTTAACCCTTTATGAATCAGATGAAATATGCTGATCGATGGTCATCCACATAGGATTTAAGTCGCCACCGTCAGCCATTATTTTTTCTAGCTTCAGCGAGTTGTCTGGCCCGGATTCCGGCTGGAATTGACCATACAGCATGTCACTTAAAATTTAATAGAATGCATACTTGAATTTGGTATACAGCCCAGGTCTATCCGTTAGGAACTGCACGAATTCTGGAGTTACATCGGAGAGGGTTATACGGATTACACCGAGGGCGATCGATGGCATTAGTGTGAAGCTTTTAAGCTGGCACGCCATTCACCACAGTTGAGAAAAACAGTTTGAAGACGATCGAATGTATCTTTGCAGTGATTGGCGCGTTTGAGGGGTAATTCTTCATTCTTGACTAACATATGTAAGGTTAGTGTTGAATGATCTTTTGGCATATCAATTAAGATCTCTGCGGTGGTTAACAAAAAGAATTTAACGGAACCGGGCTGTTCACTCCCCATCACATAGTCCTGTGACTCATGGAGCAAACGAAATCCGGATTGCTTCAGCAGATCACAAACAGTGCTGTGTATGTGATCGTTGTAACCCATAATCGAGAACGTAGCTGTATAACGTGCCATAGAGAACGCGACACCGATAAGTCAGACCAAAGCTTATCACATTAACCTTTTGCAGTTAATCATAAGATTTGAACAAAAAAATGTTAATTCAACCCTATGACTACATACGTTGAAGTACGGTGATACCGAGCAATGACAAGCCTTGACGAAGGGTTTTCGCGGTGAGATAGCAAAGCTGTAATCGTGATGTTCGCTGGGGTTCTTCCGCTTGCAGGACAGAGCATTGGTCGTAAAACTGGTTGAATTTTTGACTCAATTCAAATAAGTACTGACACAGACGATTGGGTAATAATTCTGTCGCCACCGTATTGATCACATCCTCAAGACCAAGTAAGTGTTTTGCGAGTACAAACTCCGTAGGCTCTGTCAGTATAACTACGGTATTTATTGCACTGAGAAACGCGCTAAAATCAATCCCCCCTTTACGACCGATGCTCGCAATTCGTGCATACACATACAGTAAATAGGGTGCGGTATTGCCCTGCATTGCAAGCATTTTGTCATAGCTAAAGATATAGTTGCTGGTGCGATTTTGGCTGAGGTCGGCGTATTTGACGGAACTAAGGCCGACAACGGTGGCGACATGGTCGATAAAGTCCTGGGGTTCGGTTCGGTCTTCGCTGGCGAGTCGTTGGGTGATGTCAGCTTTGGCCCGATCGATTGCTTCTTCTAGCAGATCACGCAGCCGTACCGTGTCACCGGCTCGGGTTTTCAGTTTTTTGCCGTCTTCGCCTTGAACTAGCCCAAAGGGTACGTGTTGCGCTTCGACCGCGTCTGTGAGCCAACCGGCCCGTCGTGCCACTTGAAACACTTGTTCAAAGTGGCTGCTTTGTCCCACGTCTACGACATAAATCACACGATCGGCGCGATCGGTGGTGATGCGATAGCGCAGGGCCGCCAGATCGGTGGTGGCGTAGTTGTAGCCGCCATTGGATTTCTGAACGATGAGCGGTAGGGGGTTCCCGTCTTTGTTGGTGTAGCCATCGAGAAAGACGCACTGGGCGCCGTTATCTTCCTGGAGCAAGCCGAGGGTGTCGAGATCCTGAACGACGGAGGCGAGATCGTTGTTATAAAACGATTCGCCACGTTCTTCGAGCCGGATATCGAGTTGGTCGTAAATTTTTTGAAATTCGCGCCGCGATTGATCGCAAAGCAGTGTCCAGGCTTGGCGGGCTTCGCGATCGCCGGTTTGCAAGCCTACAACCGCTTGACGTGAGGCTTCCTTGAAGGCTTCATCGTCGTCAAAGCGGACCTTGGCTTGTTTGTAGAACGTGACGAGGTCGCCGATGTCAAGGGCGTCGGCTTGGGTGAGAGCGTCGGGATACACTTCGCGCAGGTAGGTGATCAACATGCCGAATTGTGTTCCCCAGTCGCCCACATGGTTGAGGCGAAGGACGGTATGGCCTTGGAACTCTAGGACACGGGCGATCGCGTCGCCGATGATGGTCGATCGCAGGTGACCGACGTGCATTTCTTTGGCGATATTGGGGCTGGAAAAATCAACGACGATCGTTTGGGGTTGGGCAACGGGAGGAATACCGAGGCGATCGTCGGTCAGCATCTGCTGAAGCTGGGCTTCGAGATAGCTTGTTTTCAGACGCAGGTTAATAAATCCAGGGCCTGCGATCTCAGGGGGGTCACAGAAATCTGAGACATCGATCGCGGCAATAATTTGTGTGGCGATATCGCGCGGTTTTTGCTGAAGACGTTTAGCCAAGGACATGGCTAAGTTGGCCTGATAGTCGCCGAATTTTGGGTTATTCGTCGCCGCGAGGAGGGGATCGGTTCCGGCGAATTCAGAACCGAAGGCGGCGATTAGGGCGCGATCGAAGTGTTCGGCGAGCAGGGCAATGGCGGACATGGACGCTGGGATGAGGGGCGAAACGATAGGGGCGGGTTAACGCAGGTGTCAACACACTGCAAGAGTTTGCAGTTTAACCCGATGTGACTCTCTCGGCGTATTCAGTTTGAGGGGTTGATCGTGATCTCATCCCGACCAAACCGGCGATCGAGGCCCAGCCCAGCAAGTTGACCTGTGGTTGGAAGAGGGGAATATCGAGCATGTGGTAACTGCTGGTGGCGAGAATGACGATCGTGTAGGCAAACACCAGAGCGTGTGCCTCGGGTGGCACGTGGCCGCGTAGCAACCGGATGGCGGTGCGGCTGACAATTCCACCGACCAGGATGATCAAGACCAGTGTGGCGATCGTGCCGGTTTCCGCTGCCAGCATCAGATAGAGATTGTGGGGATGGCCCACGTAAAACTGACTCTGGGCCTCGTAGAGCGGGCTAAAACTTTGCAGTCCCCAACCACCGAGGGGACGATCGCGAATCATCTCGATCGCATACTGCCATTGGGTGATGCGTAAACTGCCGATCGGCCGATCGGGGTACATGCGATCGCTGAGGCGACCCCAAATCGCGTAGGGGATGATCTGACGGCAGGGTTGGGCAATCGGTTCGGGGGCAAAGGCCGCTGCCAGGACGATCGCCAAACCGGCATGAATCGCCGCGAGGATCGCCCACCAGTGGCGGTAGATCAAAAATGCCAACAGAATGAGGCAGGCAACTCCCCAACCGTTTCGAGAGGAGGTCAAGGCCAGGATGATGAGATTGGCGGCGATCGTGACACCCAGTACAAGCCGCCGCTGAATCGCTGAAAACCGTGATGACGCTGCAATCTTGGGGCTCTGGTGCCTCAACAGATCACACCAAAGACCAAGGGTGAGCGCGAAGACGATCGCGGCGTAGGCGGCCAAGGCGTTGGCATGAAGAAAAACCGACGACATTCGCCCCGGTGGTGTCCCGCCCGCCACCAATTGCCAGTCAATCCAACTGGGAAAACCGGTCGCGTTCCAGCCCCCGAACAGTTCACCGAGGCCGATCGCACAGACCCCGATCGAGGGCAAAACGATCGCCCAGGTCAGTTGACGTAGGCGATCAATGGTCGTCAAAACACGACTCATGGCGACAAACATCAAGGCGAACGGGATGAAATTAAATGCGCCGAGGCTGGCTTCGGCGGGATCGATCGATCCGAAGAGACCGGCCACGAGTAAGCCGATCCACACCCAGGTCAGACGTAAATCACGATCGCGCCAGAGAGAATGCCGCGATCGCCAACCGACTCGGCAGGTTAGCCCCCAGATCACCACACCGCTCAGGGCTGGGATAAATGGCAAGACCACGAAACTCGCCAGCCACGCCCGCCATTC
>RDYZ01000376.1:0-2658 GCA_004293855.1 Oscillatoriales cyanobacterium
AGGCGACCCAAATCATCCAGATCCTAATGTAGCACTCGGCTATTTTGGCATGGCGTTCGGTTGTGGCGCAGAGCAAACGTATCGTCTCTAAACTGAACCACAAAACCACTATTTAACGGTCAAACGGAGTCCGCGCATCGCGTCGGCGTGCCGATCCTCGGATGGTTTGACGGGGAATGGCGGCCCGATTTGCACCGCAACGGCTGCGCCAACGACTTCGATCGGTGATCCAGAAATGACCGTTTGCATCCATTTTTTCGCGATTTTCAGCATTTACTTTGTTAACGCCTTCTAATTCTTGCCATCATCCCGGACTGTTCATCGTCTTCGAGGGTGTTGAAGGGAGTGGTAAAACAGTGGTAAAACCACCCAAATCGATCGGCTGCAAGACTGGCTAGCGACGGTGCAGTCTGCGCCGGTGGTCCGCACGCGCGAACCGGGTGGGACGGATCTGGGAACTCAGATCCGATCGCTCCTCCTCGATGTTAAAAGCCGCGATCCAATTGTTGATCGTGCAGAATTGCTGCTCTTTGCCGCCGATCGGGCTCAGCATGTGGAGCATTTCATCCGCCCGAAGTTGGACGCGGGGGGGATTGTCCTGTGCGATCGCTTCACGATGTCCACGATCGCCTATCAAGGGTATGGACGGGGGCTGGATGTCGCCATCATTCAAAATCTGAACGCGATCGCGACGGCGGGCCTGGTTCCCGATCTGACAATTTGGCTCGATCTAGACCCGGCGGTGGGGCTGCGGCGAGCACACGATCGCGGCGTGATTAATCGGATGGATGGCGAAAGTTTGGAATTTCACCGTCGGGTACGTCAGGGATACTGTGCGGTGGCGGCGGAGTCGGCCCAGCGGGGCGATCGGTTATGGCGAATTGATGCAAGTGCCACGGTGGACGCGATCACCCGCGATCTGCAAGCGGTGATTTTGCGGCTCGTCCACCAGAAGCAACAACGTTAGGGGCGATCGGAAGGTGTTCCGGTGAGTAACCCGTTAATTAAACTCTGCGAAATCATCCACCTTATGCTCGTCTGGAATCGGCCAGTCGGGATGCTCACCGCCGATCGTCAAACTGAGGATCGGTACAAAATCTCGGCTCAGTTGACGCATCGCATTGATCAAAATATCGATCGCGATCGCGTCACTCGTCCCCAGATCAAACCAGCACCGACCTAGGGTTCCCTCGTATTCAATCTCGCCCATGTTGTGCATCAAAGCCATCAGGCTCTCGTCTGCACCGTCGGCGTTGTAGTCCATGTGGCTGATTTCGAGACCCTCGTCTTGAACCTGCAAATTTTCAGCATTAAAGCCGCCGAGTTTTCCCAGGAAAAACCAGGAATCAAATAATTCCTCAATGTATTGCTGTTCGGTCGCGGACGGAATATTTTCCAACTCAAACCAAAACCAAACATTAAACGGGTTGAATTCGCGAAACTGAACATCCATAAAACTTGATCGGACTCGCTGAAAAAGACGGGACTAAGAAGCGGGGTTAACAGTGCTGTAACCCTCGGATTGTGAAGCTTACAGCGTTTTTAGACAAAATTAACGTGAGTTCGGAATCGGTAAATTGGCAAACACCAGTGTGATCAAACCGGGTACGGCGATCGCACGCTTTATAAACAAGCCTCCGGCAAATTGACATCTACCGTAGCACCATCCCGTGCGGCCCGTTCTGCGGCCTTGCGCCGTTCGCGACAGATTTGAAACACCGTCGCAGGCAAGAGTTGATCGTTCTCCTGCAACGCTTGATCAAACCAGGCCAAGCTGGTGGCATAGTCGCGCTGTTCGACGAAAATCTGCGCCTTGAGATATTTCAGTTCGGGGTTGTTCTCCGCTGCGGCGATCGCCTGATCGATCGCCCCCATCGCCTCGTCCAAACGCTCCAAATCCCGATAGCCCACCGCTACACCCCGCAGCGACACATAGGCTGGGCCGCCGTACTGTTCCAGGCGCTCCAGTGCTGGGGTGACATTGGCAAACGGCAGCGCCACCGCCAACATCAAATCCACGTAGCCCTTAATGGCGTTGAGTTCCGGATCAGAGGCGTCTTCAATGCTGGCTAAATCCAAATGGTCAAAGGTTTGCTGCAACTTGGACAGAGCCGCAGGCATTCCGCGTAAGGCTCCCTCTGCCAAAAACACATCGGCAGCTTCGAGGAAATAGCCGACGGCCATGTAGAGGTTACCGCGTAACGGGTCGGTGTTATTGGTGACCAGAGCGGCTCCGGTTTCGCGGGTGCGGCTGGCATAGGTGCGAAAACTGGCGGGGAGATCGTTGCCCCCAGCTTCGAGATAGTCGATCGCGGCGAGCATGGCATAGACCAGCGGCTCATCCGGTGCTTCACGAACGGCATCACTCAGCGCTGCTTTGGTGGCGGGATAGTCCGCCTCTTTGAACATCGCCTCGAAGGCTTCGACAGTGGTGTCGTTAAAGTCGCGTGGGTTGCGATCGCGGAAGGGGTCGGCGCCCAGGGCCGGTGCGATCGTGCCGGTCACGGTCAGGCTGAGGGTGGCGAGGGCGGTGAGGACGGATCGGGCGTGGGTGGACTGGGAGGTGAGCGATCGCCCGGAATGGATCGGATCAAATCTCCAGGCACGAACCATAGATCTCTGCATGATTGATCGAGTGTTGGGATATTTTTCTGGGAT
>RDYZ01000376.1:2685-4408 GCA_004293855.1 Oscillatoriales cyanobacterium
TGGGCAAATCTCCGGGATCAATCCCTGGGATCAATCTCTAGAATTTACCCGAGAGCCGTGAACCGTTGGGACAACGCCGGTTAGTTTAGGTCGGGTCTGCAAACAGTTCGGGAATGCGATCGCGGAGGGCCGCGTTCAGCTCCGGCAGGCGATCGCGCATGTCGAGATACCAATCATAGCGATCGCGATAATGGTGTGAAATCAGGCGATGATCACGCACATGGGCGTAGGCATTGGCCGCAATCTCGCGTCGCCAATCATCATTCTCGATCACCTGATGTAATAACACCTCAAACTCCTCGGGAGTGTGAAACATGAGGGACGTTTTGCCGTGTTCCACCGCCCCCTGATACACCGTGGGACTCACAAGGGTGACCACTCCTCGCCCTGCACATTCAATAAACTTGAGGTCGGACTTCATGCCGTTAAATTCGGTCGGGTTCAGTGGCAAGAGCGCCACATCGCATTCCCGTAGGATTTCATGGTAGCGATCGTAGGTGCAGGTCGCCTCGAAGGATTTATGGGGGGTTTGGATCGCATTGTAAAAGTGGCGATCGTGCACCACCCGCATGTGAATGCGATCCCCAAACTCATTCAGTGTACGATTCAAGCCCTCCATTAGCGGTTGCCAATCCGGTTCACGGTTGAGCGCTCCGAAAAAGATCGTCACGGGAGCCCGATCGTCATACACACGCGGTGGCGGCAACTCGGGTAACTGGTTGGGGATGACTTTGACGTAGGGGTTGAATTGTCGGAGAAATTCCGCGAGGGGCTCGGTTGAGGTTTGGATACAGTGGCAGGAGCGGAAGGTGAAGAAATCCGATTCGATGTGACTGGCCCAAAAGCGCGGGTCATCATCAATTTCCGCCACAATCAGATAGTCATCCCGCAGGATGCGTTGCTGTTTGGCGACTCCGGTATCTCGATCCAGTTGGGCCCGTTGCCAGATAAAGACTTTTTCTTCGTTCGGACGCCCTGGCAGCAAGGTCAACGCCTGGACGCTGGAACTGGTACGTACGCCCGGTATGGCCTGTAACAGCCGATCGGGCTGATAGACGCGCACCCGATCGGACGCCATTTTCGAGATCAGCAACGTTTGGACAAGGAGCAAACGCGGTTTGTAGGCCGCTTTCCAGGCTCGGAAAATGTAGTGTGATGTGCGATGGGCGAGCCGGGATGCAGCCGGATCAAAGCGGAAAGCTTGAGCCGCAGCCTCGAGACGATCGTAGATCCAGCTCGCAAACGCTTCGGGTGGTTCTTCCCCAACCTCATTGAGAACCCGCACATCCAAGGGAGTTAAACCCGATCGCGCACAGATCTGCTGGACTTCCTCCACGGTGTAGCCCTGGGGTCGTCGCTGACCGGAGAGAAACGCAACAATTTCACCCCAGTAGTGTGGGTTAGGCAAGGCAAACAGGATCAGCCCTTCCGGACGTAACCAAGCTTGCTGTTGGGTGACGATCGCTTCAAAGTGAGGGGAGGTCACCACCTCCAAGCGATAGACAATACAGTCCAGATCACCGGGCGTAATATCACACGCTGCGGCCTCAAGGTGGAGTAAAGCATCGAGGGGTTCGGCAATGACGCGATCGATCTGGGTGCCAGCGTGGCGAGCCTCCTCTGCGGTGAAGGCAATGCCGGTGTAGTGACAGTCCGGAGCCACCCGCTTAAATTGTTCACCCATCGCACCATCCCCACAGCCCACCTCTAAAACCCGTTTGGC
>RDYZ01000053.1 GCA_004293855.1 Oscillatoriales cyanobacterium
ATCATTTCACCGTCGGGATTAATGACGATGTGAGCCATACTTCGATCGCCTACGATCCCGAGTTTTCGATCGAGCCGGATTCGGTTGTCCGCGCCATGTTCTACGGCCTCGGAGCCGATGGAACCGTTGGCGCGAATAAGAACAGTATCAAAATTATCGGCGGCGCGACCGAAAACTACGCCCAGGGCTATTTCGTTTACGACTCGAAAAAATCCGGCGCAATCACGGTGTCACACCTCCGCTTTGGCGCGAATCCGATTCGATCGACCTACCTAATCGACCAGGCGAACTTCATCGCTTGCCACCAGTGGAATTTCCTCGAAAAGCTCGACGTTTTGGTAAGCGCCAAACGGGGATCAACGTTTCTGATTAACTCGCCCTTTGATGCGGATAATCCGGCGGAAACCTGGGCGCAATTCCCGATCGAGATCCAAGAAACGATCGTCCGGCGTGAGCTGAAAGTTTACGCGATTAACGCCTACAAAGTGGCTCGCGAAAATGGGATGGGTGGCCGCATCAATACTGTGATGCAAACCTGTTTCTTTGCCCTGGCGAACGTGCTACCGGCGGATCAGGCGATCTCCGAAATTAAACACGCGATCGAAAAAAGCTACGGCAAAAAAGGCGCGGAAATCGTCGCCATGAACATTAAAGCCGTGGATGCAACGCTGGAAAATCTCTACGAAGTGCCGATCGGCTCACCCGATGGCGCAGTGCGTCGCCAGCCCGGAATGCCTGCCAACGCGCCGGACTTCATCCGTGACGTGGAAGGCGCGATGCTCATCCGTCAAGGCGACGCCCTGCCGGTTAGCGCCCTGCCCTGCGATGGCACATACCCCACCGGCAGCGCCCAATGGGAAAAACGCAACGTCGCCCAATTCATCCCCGAATGGGACCCAGACGTGTGCATCCAGTGCGGCAAGTGTGTCGCGGTTTGTCCCCACGCCACAATTCGCGGCAAGGTCTACGAACCGGGCGAGCTGGAAACTGCGCCCGCCACGTTCAAATCCACCGACAGCCGCGATCAAAAAGCCTTTTCCGGGCTGAAGTTTACGATTCAAGTTGCGCCGGAAGACTGCACCGGCTGCGGGATTTGCGTCGATGTCTGTCCCGCGAAAAATAAATCACAGCCGTCGCTCAAGGCGATTAACATGCAGCCCCAAGCGCCGCTACGGGAACCTGAAGCGGCAAACTGGGAGTATTTCCTCCAGTTGCCCAACCCCGATCGCCGGACGCTGGACGGAACCCACATCCGCACCCAGCAGATGCAACAGCCGTTGTTTGAGTTCTCGGGAGCCTGTGCCGGTTGTGGTGAAACGCCCTACGTTAAGCTGCTGTCGCAACTGTTCGGCGATCGGGCGGCGATCGCCAATGCCACCGGCTGCTCCTCGATCTACGGCGGCAACCTCCCGACAACGCCCTGGTCAAAAGACGCCGAAGGACGCGGCCCCACCTGGTCGAATAGCCTGTTTGAAGATAACGCCGAATTTGGTCTCGGGTTCCGGGTGTCGATCGACAAGCAAGCCATGTTCGCCGCCGAATTGGTGCAAGCCCTGCGTGAGCCGATCGGCACAGAATTAGCCGATGCAATCCTGACCAACGCCGTCCAGCGCGACGAATCCGACATCTACGACCAACGCCAGCGCGTCGCCCAACTCAAACCGATCCTAGGGACGATCGACGATCCCCGTGCCAAACAGCTCGCTTCCCTAGCCGACTACCTCGTGAAAAAATCCGTCTGGATCGTTGGGGGTGACGGCTGGGCCTACGACATCGGCTTTGGTGGTCTGGATCACGTGATTGCCAGCGGTCGTAATGTCAATATCTTGGTGTTGGATACCGAGGTCTATTCCAACACCGGCGGACAAGCCTCGAAAGCAACCCCACGCGGTGCGGTGGCCAAATTCGCTGCTGGTGGTAAACCCTCCGCGAAAAAAGACCTCGGCGCGATCGCCATGACCTACGGCAATGTCTACGTCGCCAGCGTCTCGATGGGCGCGAAGGACGAACACACGCTTAAGGCATTCCTCGAAGCCGAAGCCTACGACGGCCCCTCGCTGATCATTGCCTACAGCCACTGCATCGCCCACGGCATCAACATGACCACCGCCATGAGCCATCAAAAAGCCCTCGTCGAAAGCGGTCGCTGGCTACTCTATCGTTACAATCCCGACTTGATTGCCGAGGGTAAAAACCCGCTCAGTCTCGATTCCCGCGCCCCGAAACATGGGGTGAAGGATTCGATGTACATGGAAAACCGCTTCAAGATGCTGACGAAAACGAAACCGGGCGAGGCACGACGCCTACTCGCAGAGGCACAGGCCGACGTGGATGCTCGCTGGAAACGCTATCAGGCGATGGTGAATGTAGGGCACGGCTCACCCCGATCGGGCTACTATACCCACCCCGATCGGGTACATTTGCTCCATCACTAGGTAATGCCCACCCTACTTTTCCTGATTTTTGAAATTGCTATAATTTTCTCAAATTGGAGAAACGGTCACTAGTCTAGGTTCCTGAATATCTATCGAATACTAAAATGCATTTAAAGTCTTTAATCTGGTCTATTATTTCGTTGTTTCAGAGACCTTATCTCCACAGCCTGGGGGTTGGCTCTAAAATTAGCTTGCATTCTAGAATTCATGGCTTCACAAAAAATATATCAATTGGGAAAAATGTTAATATCGGGCGATATGCAACAATTTTTTGTGATACCCCTAAAGGGAAGCTAAGTATCGATGACTCTACTAATATTGGTATCTCAACCATTGTCAAAACCTATGGTGGAAGCATTTCGATCGGTCGAAATTGCAGCATCAATCCCTTCTCGGTAGTTTACGGACATGGGGGCGTGGTTATTCAGGATAACGTAAGAATTGCATCTCACGTTGTTATCGTACCGTCCAATCATATTTTTGAAGATCGAGATACGCTTATCGTTGATCAAGGCTTATCAAAAAAAGGTATTACGATCGAAGAAGATGTATGGATTGGTTCTGGTGCCACGGTTCTCGACGGTTGTACAATTGGCAGAGGCTCTGTTATTGCTGCTGGGGCAGTCGTCACCAAATCATTTCCCCCGTATTCTATTATTGCAGGAATTCCTGGAAAGTTAATTCGTGTGCGGGGTGAAAAATAAGCTGACTTACATAGCACATAGTCTTTAAATGTAAGGTCATTTTTCTGTGCATCTCTGCTACATCTTACGGAATAAGTTCTAAACATTTCAACTCTACTTTCATGGCTTCCTCGACGCCCTTTCTCTCTATTGTTACACCAACTCTGGGGACTTATTCTACACAGTGGCTTGATTCGATTCTCCAAGCACGGGGAGATGTCGAGTACGTGATGGTTTACCCTCCGAGTCAACAACCACGCGGCATAGATGACCCACGAGTCCGAGAGATTGTCTCACCGCATAAAAGCGGTACTTTGCAGCGTTACGTCGGTTTACTCAATGCTCGGGGACGCTACATCATTTGTATTGATGACGATGACTACATGCATCCCGATCTGCCCCTAGCTGCCGAACATTATTTCCAGAGGTTTCCCGAAAGTTGGCTTCTTCGATTACATAAAGAACTGATTCCCAGCAACGAACCTTCCTCTTTTATTGCTCCATGGAATCCCATTCCGGATATCTTGAATCTCACCGTTGTGGAACGTAGTGATTCCCTACGGTCCATCCCAATTGCTCCACTTCGGAACCATTTCAAATTGCGATATTTAATCCAGCCTTATCGAAAAACGGGATGGTTTATGGAGAACTTTAATAATACAGTTTGGAGGACTGATATCGTTCAGCAAGCCTTACCTCGAATTGCAAAAGTGATGACGATTTGTGGAAATCTTAAGCTGATTCCAAACTCTGGATGTGAACGTTTTTTTGGTTTGTTTATTCAAGCTTTTGCTTACAGACCGAGCTTAACGATTGGCCATCTACTACCCGAGACTGCACCGATTCGATTTTCAAAAGTTGATCCGGCTCTCAAGAAACCCCGCTTTCATATTTTCGTTGACTTTTTACTATTTCGTGCATTCCCAAGCTATGACTACTTCTGGAGTCTTTTTTCTGCCCAGCTAATTTATGGAACACCGCGTACACTTTTGAAGTCTCTACGCTGGACTCTCTGGCCACCGAAGAAAAAATAAATACTGTATCAGTATTTAACCCCACGGTCTTCATTTTTAAGGCTAGATATGTGCCTAAAACTACAAGGCTAGAGATCTTAAACTCATTGTCAAGACTCTATTACTGGAGATGTATACTATGAATCTCACCACCACCTATCTCGGCCTCAATTTAAAATCGCCTCTGGTTCCGTCCGCCGCTGCGCCGCTTAGTGATGATCTCGATAACCTGCGTCGCTTGGAAGACGCGGGAGCAGCGGCGATCGTCCTGCACTCCCTGTTTGAAGAGCAACTTGTGCGGGAGAAATTCGAGCTACACCATCACCTGGAATACGGCACAGAAAGCTTTGCGGAAGCCCTGACTTATTTCCCTGAGCCCGATACTTTTCACACCGGCCCTGAGTTGTATTTGGAGCATATTCAAGCGGCGAAAACTGCCGTAAGCGTGCCAATTATTGCGAGTTTGAATGGCTTTTCGCCCGGTGGTTGGACGGAGTATGCCAAGTTAATGGAAGAGGCGGGGGCTGATGCGATCGAGCTGAATCTCTACTTTGTTCCCACCGATCCCGATATGTCTGGTGCAGCGATCGAGACGATGTTCATCGAAACCCTACGGGATGTGAAATACTCCGTCGAAATCCCGGTTGCGGTAAAACTCAGCCCCTACTTCAGTAACCTCGCTAACATGGCGAAACGCCTCGACAAAGCGGGAGCCGATGGCCTGGTATTGTTTAACCGATTTATGCAGCCCGACATTAACCCGGAAGAGCTAGAGGTGGAAGCGGTGGCAAATCTGAGCAGTGGTGGTGATCTGCGGTTGCCCCTGCGCTGGCTGGCGATTTTGCACGATCGCATCGATGCGGATCTGGCGGCAACCGGTGGCATTCAGCATGGTCGCGATGTGATTAAGGCGATCATGGCGGGTGCGAAGGTGGCGCAGGTGTGTTCGGCGTTGCTGCGTCATGGTTTCCCCTATCTGACCAAACTCGAAGATGAGATCCGTCACTGGATGGAGGAATACGAGTACGAATCGATCGCCCAGATGCACGGCAGCATGAGTCAGGCCAATTCCCCCGACGCGAGCGCCTTTGAGCGGGCGCAGTATGTGCGGGCGATCGAGTCGTTTTATGTACCGGATGCGGCGCTGCGGGTGTTGCACTAACCCAGGTTCAGTCCGTATCAGCGTTGAGGTTACTTCGATCGTTTCCTCAGCCTTGACAGCCTCAATTTGTGGATTGTGATGATCCACTAATTGAACTATTTAGATTCGTTAGGACGTTGAATCATGTTTTGTGAACAATGCGAACAGACTGCCAGTGGTCAAGGTTGCCACCAGTGGGGAGCCTGCGGTAAAAGCCCCGAAACGAATTCCGTCCAAGATTTACTGGTGTACTGTCTGCAAGGTTTAGCTCCGGTGGCGATCGCGGCACGATCGCGGGGTCTCGATACCCATGCGGCGGATGTGTTCGCCTGCGAAACCCTGTTCGCGACTATGACTAACGTGAACTTCAGTGCGCCACGCTTTACGCCCTACATCAAACAGGCGATCGCTCTGCGGGAAGACCTTAAAACCCAAATTGCCGCCCAAGCCGATGCACCCCTAAGCTGGTCTGCGATCGCCGACTACACCCCGGATTTTACCGATAGCCTGGTGTTACAAGGGCGCGATCGATCCCTGGAGGCGATCGCCAAAGCTGACGGTAATGTCGATATCTTTGCCCTCAAACTGACCACACTTTACGGCCTCAAAGGCATGGCGGCCTATGCGTTCCACGCCTTAGAAATGGGTTATGAAGACCCGGCGGTGTACAGCTTTTTACACGAAGCCCTCGCCGCTCTCGATCGCCACGACCTCAGCCTCAATGACTGGGTGGCTCTGGCCTTGAAAGTGGGTGAAGTGAACTTCCGCGTCATGGAACTGCTCGACAGCGGTCACACCGACACCTTCGGTCATCCCGTGCCGACCTCCGTTCCCCTCGAACCGCGACCGGGTAAGGCGATTCTGGTTTCGGGTCATGACATTCCGCATTTAGCTAACGTTTTGGAACAAACCCGTGACACCGGCATCACGGTTTACACCCACGGTGAACTGCTACCCGCCCACGGCTATCCGCAACTGAAGCAAACCTATCCCCATCTTTACGGCCATTACGGCAAAGCATGGCAAAACCAAGTCCATGATTTCGCCAAATTTCCTGGTGCGATCGTCATGACGACCAATTGCCTGATGCCGCCCCACGATCATTACTCCGATAAGGTGTTTACGATCGGGCCGGTGGGCGATCGCGACCTCCAGCACCTGGGCGATAACGGTGATCAGCCGATCGATCTGTCTCCGGCGATCGCCAAAGCTCAAGCACTGCCCGGTTTCCCGGAGACGGTGGCAGACTTGCCGCAACGCAGCGTTACCACCGGCTTTGCTCGCAATGCCGTGTTGAGCGTTGCGGATCAGATTATCGACGCCGTGAAAGCCGGACAAATCCGCCACTTTTTCCTTGTGGGTGGTTGTGACGGTGCGAAACCGGGACGCACCTACTACACCGAACTGGTGGAGCAAGTGCCGGATGATTGTGTCGTCATGACCTTGGCCTGTGGTAAGTTCCGTTTCTTTGACCACGAGATGGGCGACATCGGTGGTATTCCGCGCTTGCTGGATCTCGGTCAGTGTAACGATGCCTACTCTGCGATTCAGATTGCGATCGCCCTCGCCAATGCCTTCGAGGTCGGGGTGAATGAGTTGCCCCTATCGATGATCCTGTCATGGTATGAGCAAAAGGCGATCGCGGTGTTGCTGACGCTGCTTCACCTCGGCATTCAAGATATCCGCCTAGGCCCCACCTTGCCCGCCTTCATGACGCCAAACGTGTTTGCTCTACTGTCTGATACGTATAAACTCAAGGCCATTACGACGCCTGAAGCAGATCTGGCGGCTTGTTTAGCGTAATTTCAGCACACGGATTTCAGGGAACGAATTTCAGGGAACGAGACCTTCGAGGTTTTCAAAACCTCGAAGGTCTAAACTCGCAGTTAGAGTTTCCCTGGGATGCTCAACAACAAGCCGTAATCAATTAGACCAAATTCGCTGCGCTGAGACTCGCGACTCCGGTCAGCGTAACGAGTAGCTCATTATTGAAGCTGACTGTGGTGTTTGTGCCATCCCCGCCGATCGCCAGTTCTGCAAAGCTGATCGATCGCACGGTTCCGATTTGCTCGCCACCGATATTAAAGCCACCGATTAGGTTGTTGCCAGTGTTGGTGATCTCGACGAACGAGAGTGTATCTGTTCCGGGCTGGAAGTCGGTGATGATATCGGAACCGTCGCCGCTGCGGAATTGAAAGGTGTCGCTACCGTCGCCGCCGCTACCGTGTATACACATCTCTGGTTCACCCGAAACCGGGTTCGCCCCTCTCCCTAAATCCCTTTCCCTCACAAGGGCGGGGGACTTTGAAAACCTTAGTTTTACGTCTACTCTCCTTCTCCTTTGTAAGGGAGAAGCGATGCACTGAGCTGGTTGAAGTGAGGCTGGGGGATGAGGGTTTACGACGATGTGACAGTTCAAGCGAGTTATGTATACACCGTAGGTCGCCGCCGGTGAGGGTGTCGTTACCCCGATCGCCAGATAGCAAATCATCGCCTGCGCCGCCGGTAATCACAATTGAACTCCGCTCCGTTTTTTGGCTCATGCAATCAGAGTAAATGCTGATATAGCATTGTTATAGAGTTATAAGCTTGGGCAATATATATGCTCGTATTTACACGGAGAACACAACCCGAGAAGTCCGAGAGCTTGGAGAACTCGGACTTCTCGCACACATTTAATGTGCCTTAATGCGCACCCGCCAACGTGCGCTTATACGCCTCATCCAACACCTCTGACAGTGTCGGGTGCGTATGCACGTTAAACGCCAGGGTATGCACCGATCGCCGTTCTGCGATCGCATTTGCCGCCTCTTGGATCAGATCTGCCGCGTGAATCCCGATGATGTGAGCGCCCAACAGTTCGCCCGTATCCTTGCGGTAAATGATCTTGGCAACACCATCGGTTTCATTTTCCGCTAGTGCCTTCGAGTTGGCCTTAAAGTACGTCCGCGCGACGCCAACCTCAAAGTTTTCCTCTGTGCCGAGATCCTTAGCCTGTTCCTCCGTCAAACCGACGAAACTAATTTCGGGATGGGTGAACGCTGCTGCCGGGATGCTGCGATAGTCCACTGTCATCGGGTTGCCGCAAATCGTTTCGACAACGGCGATCCCTTGGGCGGAGGCTGCGTGCGCTAGCATCATTTTGCCCGTCGCATCACCGATCGCCCAGAGATGATCGATCGGTGTGTCGCCTGCCAGCACGTGCAGATCCTCGGACACGGGGATAAAGCCCGGACGCTGAATCTCCACACCCAACGCGGCCAGGTTCAGATCCTTGGTATTCGGCACACGACCCGTTGCCACGAGGCAGGCATCCACCTCTAGGGTTTCGACCGGCTCTTTGGTTTTCGCGTCGATTAGCTCGATCGTCACCGGCGAACCGGGCGTCACTTTGGCCGCAAACACGCCCGCATGGGTTTCGATATCGCGATTTTCCACCAAAACCCGTTTGGCAATCTTGGCAATATCGGGATCAAACGTCGGCATCACCTTATCGAGCGCTTCGATGATCGTGATTTCGCAACCCAGCGCCGAGTACACATCCGCAAACTCTAGACCGATGTAACCGCTGCCAATAATCGCAACCCAGGGCGGTAGACTTTCGAGCTTAATCGCATCATCGCTCGTGAAGACGGTTTTACCATCCACCTCAATACCGGGCGGCACAAAGGGAACCGAACCGGGTGCAAGAATGACGTTTTCGGCGGTGAAGGTTTTTTCGCCCTCGGCAGTGGTAACCGCAACTTTTTGCGCTTCGAGGACTTTGCCAAATCCTTGGATCACGTCTACGCCCATCCGCGCCATGCTGTTGCTCATGTTCGATCGGATGTTGGCGACGAGATTGGCGGCATGGTCGGCGATCGCCTGCCGATCGAACTGCACACCGCCCACGCGAATCCCCATCGATTCCAAATGCTCGGTTTGGCTGAGTTCCCGCACGCGACCGGAGGCGGCTAGCAAGGCTTTGGAGGGAATACAACCGCGATTGACGCAGGTTCCGCCCATTTCTGCCGCTTCAACGATCGCCGTTTTCAGCCCTTTGCCGACCGCATGGATCGCCGCACCGTGGCCGCCGACGCCTGCGCCGACGATAATTAGGTCGTAGTCAAATCCTTGACTCATTAATTTCTCCTCAATCCCGTGGGGTCTATCTCGTGGGTCTGTCTATTTTCGGTGGATTGGGGCGATCGGACAAGCGGCGGCGATCGTGTTTTTCCGCGACGCAACCTTACCCACCTGGATTTAGACGATGGATTGGGTAAATCCCCGATCAATTCATCAACGCTTCGGCTTCCGCCAGATGTTTTTTCAGGGTTTCGATCGGCAACGGCCCCTGTAGATGTTGCCACGGCAGAATCTGATCGCGATCAAATTCAGTAAACACATAGGAGTCCAGCGGTGGTATGGTTCCACGCATCTCTTTGAATGCCCGTTTGTAACTGCCGAGGGTGTCGCCGTAGTGTCGTACCTGTTCCAATAAGTAGGATAAACGCCGATCGCCCCGCGACAGCAGCGTTTGCATCACCGACCAGTTGTAACTTTCCGGGCGAAAATCAATCCCGTTCGATCGCAGTTCTTTTTGCAGTCGCTTCAAGCGTTTTTCTGCTTTTTTATTAACCCCAAACCACTGAAACGGCGTGTGAGATTTTGGGACAAAGGTGCTACATCCCAAGGTTAAACGTAAACCGGGAACCGTCTTTTTTAAGTGTTTCATCATCTCGATCGTGGCCGTTACATCCTCCTCTTCCTCGCCGGGAATGCCGACCATACCGTACAGTTTGAGGGCTTTGAGACCACCGGCTTTCGCTTCGATCGCGGCTTGGGTGATGTCGTCAGTGTCGAGTTTTTTATTGATAATTTGGCGTAGGCGTTCGGAACCACTTTCCACGGCGATCGTGATCGATCGGGTATCGCGACGGCTGAGGACATCCGCTAATTTTCGGGTAACGGTGTTGGTGCGTACCGAAGCAATACTCAAGCGCACATCGTCAAATTGGGGTTGGCCGATGTAGTCGAGAATTGTCTCAAATTCGGGATGTTGCGTGATCGAGGCACCGAGTAAACCTAAGCGTCGGGTGGTTTCAAGGCCGCGATCGATCGCCGGTAGCAGGGAACCTTCGAGATCCGCAACCCGAAAAGGCAGCGTCAGATAACTGGCGAGACAGAAGCGACACATCTCTGGGCAACTGCGGACAACCTCCACCATGAAGATATCCGGCCATGCAGCGCGTTCGGTGACGACAGAGGAGGCAAGGAGCGTATTGCCGCGATGGGTTTGTTTGGTGACGATCGGGGGAATGTCGGCCTCGATCGGCGAAATGCTGGCGATCACACCGTCGGGAGCCTCGTAGGTGACGGCGTACAGACTGGGGACGTAGAGGCCAGGAACTTGGGCGAGGTGGCGGAGTTGGGTGCTGCGATCGGCGTTCCGTACCGCTTGATAGGCTTCGATAAAAGCCGGAATCGACACCTCCCCATCGCCCAGTAAAATCACATCAAAGAAATCCGCAAAGGGTTCCGGGTTCGCCGTGAGAACTGGCCCACCTCCAAAAATTAGCGGCGCTTTTGTTGAGGTATGGGCTGTAAGGCGATCGGTCGCACGAATGGCGATCCCCTGGGCTTCAATCAAACTGAGAACATTCACATAGTCGAGTTCCCAGGACAGCGAAAAGCCCAGGATTTCCAGGTCTGACGGTAGCGGGTCGCTCGCATCGGTGAAGAGTCGCGAGACGGCCAAATCCGATCGGCTAGCCAGGGTCGCCCACACGGTCTGATAGCCAAGACTGGTAATCCCAACGCTATAAGTATTGGGAAAGGCAAACGCCAGCGCGATCGCATTCGCCTCGGGGGTCTTCGGCTCGAATAAAAGCTGTTCGTCTTGGGTGGGGATCGCGTTCACAGGGCGTCGCAAAAAGAGTAAAGCATGACTATTAACGATAACGAGATTTATGCGGGTTGCACGAATCTCGCGCTGTAGGATAAGAGGAGACGACGTCGGTGAAATCCCAAATCACTCAAACGACTGAGTTTGCAAACCATCCCCTTTCGCTCCATTTCGAGCAGGCTCTGAGGACGGCTTTTAGACTACAATTAATCAGGTTGGAATCCCCGCCTCATTTTGCAGCGACATACCAGTCACACGGCTGTGAAGCTAAAACTGGAGCCGTAAGCGGAAAAACCCAGGGTTAACGGACAGGCCGCACCCAAAGCCACCGGGACGATACGAATTGTCTCAGTCGCGGGAAGACATTCCGAGACTCAAAACGGGCGTGGAGTGGGCATAAGACCTGGTTTCAGGCCATCCACAGGCAAACGTCAACCCCATTCAGCGTCTTACCCGAGAGGCGGGCGCGGTGAAGAATCTCCGTTCCTTTTAGGCCGGAGAGGATGTCAAGGCACTGCCGTCCTCGATTTACGCTCAGGAGAAGCACCATATGCTACACCGCAAACTTTATCAACTGTGTTCAGAACACCGCGAGGTTTGTATTTTCCTGCGCGACCAACAACGCTGGATTGATCGTGCCACGATTCTTGATATTGAAGGCGATCTCGTCACGATCCGCTACGAATCTGACGAAGAAGACGAACTCTGCGCCTGGGAAGAAATGGTGCGGATTGAAAGTATCGGCGCTGTGAGCCAAAAAATGGCCAGTGTTCCGAAAGGCAATGTCGATCCGGTCGTTTCCGAAGACTGTCCCGAAGCAGAGCGGATTCGCAATCCCAATTCGGATACCGGTAGTGATGGGGTCTAGGGCACGATCGACAAATTTTTCTCCTAACCGATCGCCCCGGTCTTAACCGATACCATGAGCGCTATTCGTCTGACTCGAGTAGCGCTTATTTGATCGCTCGATCGATTCTTGGTGAACGCAGACGACGCTTAACCCCGAACTCGCTTAAGATTAAAGAGACCGCGCCGTCGTTGTAGACGTCATTGCTATGCTGCCATTTTTTTCAGTCTTGATCGCGCTGTGTGCCTTGACCGGAGGGTTCTTAGGGTTTGGGGCCACACGACAAGCCCAAGAACAAGCTGCGATTAACGCGCGTCGAGTGGTTCCAAATGCCGGTACTATCACGGATAGCGCCGCTCCTGGGACGGCTCCAGCCGCTGCACCGGCTAACGCACCGGCCAATTCATCCAACACTGTGCCGACTGCAAGCCCCTCCCCTTCCCAAGCTCCAGCCCCAGCGGATACGAACCCCACCACGATCGTCGATCCCAATCCAGCCCGCCCAACACCAATTAACCCAGGGGATGACCTGATTCCATCCTCCCAAGGGTCAGCGTCAGCGGCGGAAATTGCAGCGGCGGAACGTGCCTCGGCAGCCGGATCGGGTAAAACGGAGTCCTCGGCTGAGGCGAATCAGGCCGGTACTGTTGCAGCGCCCGGTAGTCCCAATGCAGGGTCTACCGCCCCGAGCGTTCCCGCTCTGTGGTAGATTTTTGGCCCAACGATCGATCGGGTTGCAACGGTCTAACCCGAGGGGTTGTGTTTTGGTTTGCACGTCTTGCACTGCTGGAGTCAGTTTTTACGTCTTGTTTCGATCGCTCCGACTCTTGATCCCTGCCGCATTTTCCTGATTTTTCGCCGTGTCGCACCCCATCAATAACGAGATCTCGATCATCGGCGGGGGCATTATCGGCCTCGCCCTAGCGGTAGAACTAAAGCAGCGTGGTGTGTCGGTAACCGTTCTCAGTCGTGACTCACAGCAGGCTGCAACCCAGGCGGCTGCGGGGATGTTGGCTCCCCAGGCGGAGCGTATCCCGGCGGGGGCGATGTTTGATCTGTGTGTCCGATCGCGATCGCTGTATCCAGATTGGACCAGCAAACTGGAAGCACTCACCGGACTGGATACGGAGTATTGGCCGTGCGGTATTCTCTCGCCCCGGACGGCGGATGATGTGGCCGATCGAGCCGATCCCAACGCCACGGCTCAGTGGTTCGATCGTGACGCCATCCACCGACTGCAACCCGGACTCGGGGCGTCCATTGTGGGGGGATGGTGGTTTCCTGAAGACGGACAGGTGAATAATCGAGCGGTTTATCGTGTGTTGCACGCGGCGGCTCGGGAACTGGATATCGATATTCGGGACGGCGTCAGCGTCGAAGGCATGGTGCAGCAGAATGGGCGTATCACCAGTTTGCAAACCAACCACGGGCGTGTGAGTGCCGATCGCTATGTCATGGCGACCGGAGCTTGGACGCATCAACACCTACCGCTGCCGGTGGTTCCACGCAAGGGTCAAATGCTGGCGGTGCGTGCGCCTGTGGTAAGTGGCACGCGATCGCTCAATCGTGTTCTTTTTGGCCGAGATACCTACATCGTGCCGCGTCGTGATGGGTCGATCGTGATTGGTGCAACCAGTGAAACGGTAGACTTTACCCCTGGGAATACGCCGGACGGTGTCCATGCCCTACTGGATCGGGCGATCGCCCTCTATCCCGGTCTGCGCGAGGCCACGATCGATGAACTCTGGTGGGGGTTCCGTCCCGCCACACCGGACGAAAACCCGCTGCTCGGATACGGTCATTGTCATAATCTGATCGTTGCCACGGGTCATTATCGCAACGGTATCCTACTCGCTCCGATCACCGCCCAACTCATCGCCGATCTGATCACCGCCGATCGTGCCGATCCACTGCTCACCGCTTTTGATCCGCACCGCTTCGATCAGCCAAGCCCCACCCCGCCACCGGCTTTGATCGTTCAACCCACTTCCGTCGCGTCGGTTTCGCCCACTGCTGCTACGAGTGCCGATCCGGACCGATTGACGATCGCCGGTCGTAGCTTTCGATCGCGTCTGATGACCGGTAGCGGCAAATACCGCAACTTCGACGACATGCGCCGCAGCATCGACGCCAGCGGCTGCGAAATCATTACCGTTGCCGTGCGTCGTGTCCAGACCAATGCCCCCGGTCATGAAGGTTTAGCTGAGGCACTGGACTGGAATAAGCTGTGGATGCTGCCCAATACCGCAGGCTGCCAAACGGCAGAGGATGCGATCCGCGTGGCGCGTCTCGGTCGTGAAATGGCGAAACTTTTGGGGCAGGAGGACAACAACTTCGTTAAGCTGGAAGTCATTTCTGATCCGAAGTATCTGCTACCTGACCCGATCGGTACGCTCCAAGCCGCTGAACAGCTTGTTAAAGAAGGATTTGCCGTTTTGCCCTACATCAATGCAGACCCGATTTTAGCCAAGCACTTGGAAAATGCGGGCTGTGCTACCGTGATGCCGCTCGGATCTCCGATCGGCTCGGGCCAAGGAATTCAGACAATCGCCAATATTCGCATCATCATCGAAAACGCTACGATTCCCGTTGTGGTGGATGCCGGGATCGGAACGCCCAGTGAGGCGGCGCAGGCTATGGAGCTAGGGGCGGATGCTGTCCTGATCAACTCCGCGATCGCCCTGGCTCAGGATGCACCGATGATGGCAAAGGCTATGGGTTTGGGGGTCGAAGCGGGACGAGCGGCCTACCGTGCGGGACGAATTCCGATCCAGGACAGTGCGATCGCCAGTTCGCCGACCACCGGCCAAATTCATCCGTAAATCAATCCATCGTGGTGTTAATGGGTTGATCAATCAGGCGAGAATCTCGATCGAAGTGATGTTTTCGTCTGGTGGATGTTCTCCATCAGACGTCTCTAGCTCGGTGTGAAAATACGAGAAAAGAATTAGGAATTCGTCTGATAATTCTTCAGCGAAATTCCCCATTTGTTCAGACCTGCGTCCGACACTCAGGTTTGAGTTGAGGTTGGCGTTGTTGTGGAGGCTCCTCTAATACGATAACAAGAAACGAGATGATTTTGACCAGACTTCTAATTCCAGTCCGAAAATCAAAATACTGTGATACAAATCACATAAGTTCACAGATCTAAATCACGGATGTTATTTGATTTAGGGCGCATTCTTAAGACGAATTCCAGGAGATCGACGACGGATTCACCCTCTGTTGATCTTGCACCTTTCTTCCTTTTCCTATTTCCCATGCATCGATTGTTTCGTTCCTCTAGTTTCACCCCTCATG
>RDYZ01000377.1 GCA_004293855.1 Oscillatoriales cyanobacterium
ACCGGTGGGGAAATTCGCCGCCCAAATCGAAAGCGCTGTGGCCTCAAAGACACCGATCCCGCCCGGTGCGCCGGGAATCACGAGACCGAGTAACCAGGCAAAGCTAAAACCACCGATCAACCGTGGCAGATCGTCAAGGCTGATGGGAGCCAAGGCCAGCCATACCGAAAGAAATCCGAGACCGCGCAGAATCACAAAACCCAATTCACCGATGAGGGGTCGCCAGGGGTAATGCTGTAGCCCGATCGGATCGGGCGAGTCTGGATCGATGGGTGAGTTCAGGCTGCCCGAGTGGGTAATGGAGGGGTGAGATGGGCTGTGTTGAGTCGTGGGCAGATCGGGCCGGTTGGGTAAGTTCGGCAAATTAGACGGGTCAGACGAGGGGCGATCGATTGATTGGGAGTGAATGCGCTCAAATTGACGGGCTTTCCCGGCGGCCCAATGGGTCATGATCGGATTAAAGCAACGGGGATGAAGACCGATCGCGATCGCGATCAATCCCAGGATGATGACACCAGGAAACGGCAACACGGCGATCGCCAAGACCACCGCCGCTACCGCCATACATAAGGCTTCGATCGCCACACTCAGCGCCGCGATCAAAATGGAAATCTCTTGTTTAACCGCAGCCCGTACCCGACCCACAAAATGCCAGATATTTCCGGGGAGATATTTCGCAATATTGGTTTGTAAAAACGTACTCACAGACCAAAGCGTCGTCACGGGTTGGTTGAGATCACGCAAGATCCACCCCCAAACCCAGCCCGACCACACATGGGCTGATAATGTGACGCCAAAGCCGATCGCGAGAAATCCGAACCCTTGCGATCGAAGGTGCAATTGCACCACCTCAGACCAACTCGCCCGCAAGGCCGCCAAAATAAAACAGAAGGTGAGGCCAATAATGACCCAGCGTAGGTAGGGTTTGATCGCGGTCAAGAGGGTACGCAGCATAGAAGAGGTTCAAGAGGAAAAATCTCAGGCGGTTACGTTCAAATGTCGGTGTTCAAACGCAAGCCTAAGTCGGCGTGGGAGGGGAGAAATCGTCGGACATGCGACCGTGGAGGGTGTCCAAAACCTGGATGGCGCAAGGGTGAAACTCGGGAATCTGGTGATTCCATCATGCTCAATCAGTTGGTCAAACCATCATCCGTTCGCCACAATTCGGATCGACCCAACCCGCAACATCGTAGAATGTTCGGACGGAACATAGCCCCCTATACACCCCCATTCATGCAACCCCGACGCATCGCTCGCGAACTCGCCCTCCTCAGCTTGAGCCAGCTCCCGAAAAAAGTTGACAAACTTTCGGAGAAGCAGCTTAGTGATGTGGTTGTTGCTGCTGTGCGAGCGATGACCGCTGAAGCCCACGAAGCGCTAGAAAATGCGAGTTCGGAGCTCAAAAACGGTTACGATCGCCTCATCAGTAGCGAACACCAAGCCAGTGATCTAAAAATGGCGCGTGTCATGCTGTCTGACTCGATCGAGCTGACCCAGAAGGCGATCGAGCAAGTGGGTCTAGCCCTAGAATTGCCAGAATTTGTCCAGCTTGCCAGCCAAGAAGAAGTCCGACGGTATGCCCTGGAAATTTTGACCACGGTTTGTCAGCACCGCGATGAGATTGACGCGCAGTTAACGGAGGCGTTGGTTGACTGGCAACTGGATCGCTTGCCGCACATCGATCGCGACGTTTTACGCTTGGCGATCGCGGAAATCGAATATCTCGGCACACCCGAGCGTGTGGTCGTCAACGAAGCCGTCGAACTGGTGAAGCGCTATAGCAGTGAAGATGCACACCGTTTCGTTAATGGTGTACTGCGCCGAGCGCTGGATCTCCGGGAAGAGGATGCCGAAACGGCTTCACCATCCTAAACCGAATGATGTTGTCATGGGTCGCACCGCCGCCACCTAGACGCAGCGTCAGCGTGGGCTTCTAGATTCGCGTTACCCTAGTTCATTACATTCTGTCTGCTGCCTGTGTGCTCGATCGCCGTTGATCATCGTCTTGAAATTTTGGATCGCAGACGACAGACTTGAGATCTCGGCTTGCCTCATTCTTTCCCGTTTCCCTACTCTCCAACGTCATGGTTTTTAACTGGTTTCGCCGTAAATTCGATGAGGAGGCAACTCCGGCAGATGGTGGCGTTGAAGCGACGCCAGCGGACAATGCGGCCCGTGAGATTGGCGAGGAGGCCAGCCCCGCAGCAGCGGAGTTCACCGAGTCCACAGCCTCTGAGGATAGTGCTGATTTAAGTGCAACGGACGAAACGGCGACCCCGAGTAGCGATGTGTATTTGGAATGGGCGAAAGCTGCGTTTCAGAATATTCAACAGCGTCAAACGGCGGAAACGGTCGTAACGGAGGAG
>RDYZ01000378.1 GCA_004293855.1 Oscillatoriales cyanobacterium
AGCAAATATTTGCTAATAATTGGAGCTTATCGAGACAACGAAGTCAGCGCCACTCATCCGCTGATTGCCACAATCGAAAATATTCAAAAGACTGCGGTAATAACTCCCGAAATAGTCAGCAATATTGTTCTCGCTCCCTTAGAATTTAGTCATGTAGAACAATTAATCTCAGAAACTTTAAAAAGCAATATATCCGAAAATATAAAACTTTTAGCAGAGCTACTTTTCAACAAAACCCAAGGCAATCCCTTCTTTCTAACTCAGTTACTCAGAACTCTTTATCAAGAAAATCTGTTAGTTTACGATTTTCCATCCAGTACGTGGCAGTGGGATCTCGGACACATCCAAGCTATTGGGATTACTGACTGCAATGTCGTAGAGTTAATCGCTCGAAATATTCGGAAGTTGCCTGTCTCGGCGCAGTCAGCATTAAAATTAGCTGCCTGTATTGGCAACCAGTTTAAGTTAGAAGTTCTCTCAATTGTCAGCGAAAAATCTCAGAAAGAAACAGCATTAAACCTCTGGGATGCTCTTCAGGCTGGTCTAGTTTTGCCACTGAGCAACGATTACAAAATTCCGCTGGTTTTTGAAGGTTTAGAAACGGGGCTGGCTGGGCTGCAAGATGTGAAGGTTGACTACAAGTTTTTGCACGACAAAGTGCAGCAAGCAGCTTATTCTTTGATTCCCGATGGCGAAAAACAAGCAACGCACGTCAAAATCGGTCAACTGCTGCTCAACAATACTCCCCCCTCTGAGATTGAAGAAAATGTCTTTGATATTGTCAATCAATTGAATTTTGGTGTTGAATTTATTGCAGACAAAGCCGCAAAAAATGAACTGGCAAAACTGAATCTGATTGCCGGAAAAAAAGCTAAGGCATCCAATGCTTACGAAGCCACTATCAGATATTTGAATGTCGGTTTGGCGCTGATTAATTCCCCTCAGTCCCCCGTAAGTATAGGATCGAGTTGGCAGACTGATTATGATTTGACGCTGAATCTTCACGTTGAAGCAGCGGAGGCGGAATATCTGAATACTAACTTTGGGCGATCGCAAGAATTAGCAGACATCGTGTTACAACAAGCGACAAACCTGCTCGACAAAGTTAAGGTTTACGAACTGCAAATCCAGTCTTATTTGTCTCAAAACCAGATGGTTGAAGCCATCGATACTGGTTTAAAAGCTTTGGAAATCTTGGGATTTACCTTGTCGGAAATTCCCCCACAGGGTTTGACTGCAATTAAGTTACCTCAGCTTGATGAACTAGAAAATGTTCCGGTAATGACTGATAGCTATCAGTTGGCGGCAATGCGGATACTTTCGGCTGTTGTTTCTCCTGTTTTTGTGGCAAAACCAGAACTATTGCCGCAGGTTATCTTTACAATGGTCGATTTTTCGATTAAACGGGGTCATTCAGCACTTGGGGCGATCGCCTATATTTGGTATGGCTTGCTGCTGGCTGGTGCCTTAGGAGAGATCGACGCTGGATATCATTCTGGACAGCTAGCTTTGAAGCTGTTAGAGCAATTCAATGCTAAACAATTTAAATGCAAAGTTTACCACCTGTTTAACACTTTTGTGCGCCACTGGAAAGAACACGCTAAAGAGACGATTGCCCCCTTGATCGAGAGCGTTCAAAGCGGTCTGGAAACTGGAGACTTAGAATTTAGTAGTTATGCTGCTTTAAACAGTTGTTCTTGCCCTTTTTTGATTGGAGAACAACTAGAAAATGTCGAACACAAACAAGTGCAATACTTCACTTTAGTACAAAATCTCAAGCAAGAACTTTCGATGGAATTGCTGGGTATCTGGGGGCAAATCATTTTAAACTTGCGAGGAATATCCGCAAACAAATCTCAATTAATAGGTGAAAAGTTTAATGAAGCAGAAATTTTGCCTCGGCTGCAACAGGCTAACAATTATATGTCTCTTTTTAATGTTTATCTCGCTAAATTGCTGTTAAATTACTTATTTAAACAGCCCGACAAAGCAGTTGCTGACGCATCTTTGGCAGCCGAATATGCACAAGCAGCAATTGGCTTCATGATGATTGGTACGCACAATTTTTATTATTCGCTGGCACTCCTCGCTGTATATCCAACTGCTGACAGCGCAGAACAAGCAAAACACTTGATGCAGGTAGTAGCGAATCAAGAAAAAATGCGAAAATGGGCGCACCACGCACCAATGAATTATCAGCATAAATATGAGTTAGTTGAGGCTGAGAAAGCGCGGGTGTTGGGGGACAAAGATAAAGCAATAGATTATTACGATCGCGCAATCCAACATTCCCGCGAACAGGGATACATTCAGGAAGAGGCTTTGGCGAATGAATTAGCTGCTGAG
>RDYZ01000226.1 GCA_004293855.1 Oscillatoriales cyanobacterium
GGAAGAGCGGGGCCTCAAGGCCAGTGAAGTGGAAGTCATGGCCACGCGATCGCAACGCATTCAAAAGTTTAAGGAAGCGAAGTGGGGTAGAAAAGTCCGTCGCTACTTTATGGAGCGTAAGCCCGGTCTGGATGCGGTCATCTATTCACTGATTCGGACCCAGGATGCGGGGCTGGCCCACGAGTTGTACTATCGAATTCTTGAAGGTGAAATTACCTTTGAGCAATGTGCAGCCACCTACTCCCAAGGGCCAGAGGCGCGGACGGGGGGCAAGATGGGGCCGGTTCCTTTGAATCGCCCTCATCCGGTGATTAGTAAACTGCTGTCGGTTAGCCAACCGGGTCAACTTTGGCCGCCGCGTCTAATCTCAGATTGGCATATCATTATTCGGCTTGAGGATATTAAGTCGGCACAGCTCGATGATGCGACACGCCAAGCTCTCATTGATGAGTTGTACGGCGCTTGGCTTCAGGATCGGGTCAAGACTTTAATGGCTCAGGTCTTGAGCCCGGAACAGCAGGCGGAATCGGCCGCGATCGCAGCGGCTCCCGCCCAGCCCGCATCGGAACCCGAGGAAGATCTCCCGGATCTGGATCACGATTCCCAAGCCACAACCTCGGATACTCCCGAATCTGTCCCTGCCGTTTTGGATAACTCAACACAGGACGGTCTGGAATCCGATCTGGTCGTCATGGATGCGCCGGAGGTTGATGATGCCGACGCTGGCATTGTTTTAGAGGATCTCGACGACCTCGATGATCTCACGAACGCCCATACCCACGACTCCACGCCCAACGCTTCGCAATCGCTCGTTTCTACTTCGGCATGACTCAAACTGCATCACGAACCCAAGCCTTCGATTTCCTGAGTAAAACGCCGCCGTTCGATCGCCTGAGCGAAGACCGCCGCCGCCGCCTGCTCGAGAATGTCACATTTTTGCGCTACCGGATTGGTCAGCAGGTGCTGATCCGGACGCAGATGCCCGCGCAGGTGTCCCTCATTTTTGAGGGACAGGTACGTGTCCTGGGGTATGACGATCGGCTGAAACGGGATACGAGTTTACGGGTGGTGGGACCCGGTGAGATGCTGGGCTGGGTCAGCCTGGTGCGCGATAAGCCCTGTGAAACGGCGATCGCCTCGAACGAAACGGTGTGCATTACCTTTAGTGCTGAGGAATTTTTGGCCTGTTTGAACGACGAACCGGAGTTTGATCGCGCGGTTCGTGAACACCCGAGCCTGACGGAAGTGTTTGAACTGGCGGGCAGTGAATTGGGCCGTCGGGCTGACACGAGCTCAAACCTGAAAGAATTGTGCTTTCAGATGTGGGAAACCGCCGAGGCGATCGAACTGAGCCCCGGCACGATCGCCCCTCGCTTAGACGCTGCGCGGGTGTGGCTGTTGAGCCGGGGCCATGTGGGCGATCTGAAGATCGGCGATCGGGTCACCCCCGCCCAAATTCCCACCACCCTTAGTGAATCCCTACGTTTAATTGGCCTCAAATGGCCCGCCGAGAGACGCGCCGAGCAAATCGCAGCGGCGAATCTCGCCGGAAAAGATGACCTGACCGGGATTGCCGACGATGAGATCATCGGTGGTGATGTGGGTGGAGCGATTACGCCGGTTGCTCCAGCGGATTTGACCACCATTGAAACCGCACCGGAACAACCCCCCGAGCGCGACATCCTCGCCCCTCCCGAGGAGTATCCCTACGTGCGGGGTAGCGGCCAAATTGGTGCGCCCCTGGCCTGTTACCAAATGCTGGCGAAACATCTGCGTCTGTCATTCCGTAAAGATGCCGTCCGTAAATTGCTCCAACAACAGGTGCAATCGAAAGGTGAAGTCTCGCTGTACGGCTTTGGGACGATCGCGCCAACCCTACGGATGAACGCACAGCTCGCCACCGTCCCCACCTCCAGTTTTGGCCGGGTGAAAGCGCCCGCCATCATTCGTTGGCGGCAAAGTTTCGCCGTTGTGTATCGCAACACGCCCAAAGGCGCCACGATCGCCATTCCCGAAACCGGCGTCCAAACCATCAGCAGCGCAGAACTGGCCCAGGTTCACCCCGAACAGGTCGAAGTTCTGCTGCTCCAGCCGCCGAACGGTGAACAGAGCGAAAAGTTCAGCATTTGGTGGTTCCTGCCTTCCTTGCTGAAATACCGCAAGGTGTTGATCGAGGTCTTTATTTCCTCGTTCTTCCTCCAGTTATTTGGCCTCGCCAATCCGCTCTTAACCCAGGTCATTATCGATAAGGTCTTGGGGCAGCGGAGTATCGAGACCCTCAATATTCTTGGGGTGTTTATGATCGGGGTTGCGCTATTTGAGGCGCTGCTTGGCGGTCTACGCACCTATTTGTTCGTTGATACTACAAACCGTATTGACTTGAGTTTAGGGTCAGAGGTAATCGATCACCTATTCCGGCTGCCCCTCAGTTACTTTGACAATCGGCGTGTGGGCGACATTGCCGGACGGGTCAACGAGCTGGCTAATATTCGACAGTTTGTCACCGGGACGGCGCTGACGGTGGTCTTGGATGCCATTTTCTCCGTGATCTATATCGCGGTGATGGTGTCCTACAGCCTCCAGTTAACCTTTGTCGCCTTGGTGACCGTGCCATTCTTTACGGTTCTGATCCTGTTTGTCTCGCCGATCGTCCGTCGTCTCCTGCTGAAACGCGCGGAACGTTACGCCGACACCCAGTCCTATCTGGTGGAAACCCTCAATGGGATGCAAACCGTTAAGGCACAAAACATTGAGCTGACCTCGCGCTGGAACTGGTATGAGCGCTACGCACGTTTCATGAATGCGGGGTTCCGGACGGTACTAACCAACACCGCTGCGGGCTCGCTGGCCGGTTTCATGAACTCCCTGTCCTCGCTGCTGTTGCTGTGGTTTGGGGCGTATCAAGTGCTGGAAAATAACCTAACCCTGGGTCAGCTCATCGCGTTTCGGATTATTTCCGGCAACGTGACGGGGGCCCTGCTGCGCTTTGTGAGCGTCTGGCAAAACTTCCAGGAAGTCGCCATGTCGATCGAGCGTCTGCGCGATATTCTCAACTCGGAACCGGAAAGCAACGACGCCGATCGCCTGAATATTCCCCTGCCTCCGGTTCAAGGTCACGTCAAATTTGACAATGTTTCGTTCCGCTTCACTCCGGGCGGCCCTTTGAATGTGGCGAACGTGTCCGCTGAGTTTCCGGTGGGTTCGTTTGTGGGGATTGTGGGCGAAAGTGGGTCCGGCAAAAGTACAACGATGAAACTGCTACAGCGCTTGTATCCACCCGAAGCGGGACGGATTCAAGTGGATGGCTACGACATTAGTAAGGTTGAGTTGTATTCCCTCCGTCGTCAGGTGGGCGTCGTCTTGCAGGATACGTTGTTGTTTAACAACACCGTGAAGGCCAATATTGCCCTGAACAATCCCGAGGCAACCGACGACGATATTATTCGGGGTGCCAAGGTGGCCGCCGCCCACGATTTCATCATGACCCTACCCCAGGGCTACAACACGATCGTCGGTGAGCGGGGTGCGTCCCTGTCCGGGGGGCAGCGCCAGCGGATTGCGATCGCTCGTACCGTCCTGCAAAATCCCCGCCTGCTGATCCTCGATGAGGCCACCAGCGCCCTCGACTATAACCTCGAAAGTCTGGTGTGCCAAAACCTCGTCGAGGAATTCAAGGGCCGCACCGTGTTCTTTATCACCCACCGCTTACCCACGGTACAAAACGCAGACATCATCATGATGATGGACATGGGATCGGTGGTTGAACAAGGTACGCACAAGGAGTTGATGGCACAAAAGGGACGCTACTACTGTCTGTACCAACAACAAGAGTCCCAGCTCTAGGACACCATCCCTGATCTGCGATCGAGCGACCGATCCAAACCCACCCCAACCTTGCCGCAACGCGGATTGAATTGGCCGTTGCTGAGGCTGGGTTGCGGTCATAGAGGGTGCGGAACGGTTGCTCGATCGAAACCGCTGTTCCGACCACCCCAATCCTGGCTAACCCCCCTCGCCCACACGCCGCACGCATCCGACCTTTCCAAGAACCATGAACCAAATTAAACGCCTCGAATCGATCGAGGATCAACCCGTAATTCTTGAACAGCCTGCCTTTTGGACACGGGCGTTTATTTGGCTGATTATCGGTATGACCACCACGGGGCTGATCTGGGCAGCGGTGGCGAGAATTGACCTATCCGTCCCCGCGCAGGGCAAGCTAGAACCCGAGGGAGCGGTCAAGGATTTACGCTTGCCGATCGGGGGGGTGGTGAAAGAAATCCACGTGGAAGGCGGGCAGGCCGTCAAAGAGGGGGATTTGCTGTTAACTCTAGACTCCAAGGTCTCCCGCGCCGATGTGGAGGCGCTGAAATCCGCGAACGATCAACGCCGTAGCGAGATTGAAGCCTATACCGCCCAGGCCAATGGCTTAGATTTTGCCGGGGATACCAACGATTTCACCCGCAACCAGCAGCGCCGCATTGGTGCTCTGCGTCAGGAACTTGGCGCCCAGGATGCGTCCATTCAGGGACAGATCACCCAAATTCAAGCTCAGATTGCCCAAACCAACGATCAGATGGCGGCCAATGTGGCGGCGATTATCAGTGCTGAAGAGCGGTTGGCGATCGCCCGTAGCAGCCGCGCCGACGCGGACATCCAACTCGCCACCGCTCAAGAACGACTATCGGAGGCCAAGGTTCGGGATGAACAGGCGCTGATGCTGTTGGAGGAAGATCGCAACATTCTGAGCGATCTCGAACCGCTGCTTGATGAGGGTGGTATTGCTCGCCTTCAAGTCACCCGCCAGCGTCAACAGGTGGTCACCCGTCAGCGTGAGGTGTCCGCCTCCCAGGATGCCATTTTGGAACGTCAGGCCGCTGTGGTTCAGGCGCAAACCGCACGGGATCAACTTGAGGGCGATATCGCAAGCCTCGAAGCGGATTTGATTGCTCGCCGTGCTGAACGGGAACGGTTGGGGAGTGAAATCGATCGGCTCAACGGTGCGCTCGATCAAGCCAATGCCCAAAAGTCCAGCATCAACGCAACGTCTCAGCGTGAAGCCTATCAAGTGATCGCCGACAACCAAAAGCAAAATACGCAGATTGCCTCCCAGCTAGCCCGCGCGGAACAACAGTTGGAGTTCACCGAACTGCGATCGCCGGTCGATGGTGTCATTTTCAGCATTTTGCCGACGACTCCGGGCTACGTCATCACCACGGCAGAACCCGCCATCGAAATCATTCCGGATACCGATCTCATCGCCAATGTGTTTGTGACGAATAAAGATATCGGCTTTATTCAAGAAGGAATGGAGGTGGAACTCCAAGTCGATGCCTTTCCCGCCACGGAATTTGGCACGATTCCAGGGAAGTTGGTTTCGATCGGGGATGACGTCCTTGAACCCGTAGAAAGCCGCCCATTTTATGCCTTTGCGGTCAAAATCGAACTGGATCAACAGTACTTTGAGCTGAAAACAGGCAAAAAGATTAAGCTGCAAGCCGGGATGTCCGTCGGTGCCAACATCAAGCTGCGTGAACGATCGGTCTTGAGCTTGTTTACGGATCAATTCTTTGGCGGTGCAAAAAATCTTGAGAATCTGCGTTAAGCCTCTGGTCTCAGCGGCTTGACCGGTCTCGGCACGCTCCGTACTCGACCCAGACTGAACCCGTCCACTCGCCCCACCCTGAACCCTGACCTAACGTTGGGATTGCACCGTGCATGAATTTAATGAAGATCGCAGCGAGTTCGAGGCTAGGGAATCCACTTCTCACGCCAGTTTGTTACCGCGATTTCAATGGCTACGATAGCATTGAGACATGATCGACCGACACCGACAGCAGTCGTTTAAGGGGATTGCTCTGTGTACACCGGGCGGCGATATTGCCTATGCGATCGACCGGACTCGCATCCAGCATTGGCATGTGCAACTGTGCGAAGCGCTACAGCAAGCCCTCAACCTCAGCGAAGCCCCTTACTTTCTCATGCCGCATGGTAGTGCGACACTGGATTGTGTTGTGAGTGAAACGGGACATCGCTGGTTTGCGGAGGCTGGACCGATCGCCCTGCGCTATCGCAGTGTGCTCGACACCCTCTTCGAGGCGCCGAATTGTCTCTGGCATCCTCTCGCGTTAGATGTTGTAACTGTCCCGATCGCCTTTGATTATCACGAGCGATTCCCAGAACTTTGGAATACCAATGATTTGGTCATCGCGGTCACTCCACCAGAGACTGTGCCAGAAACTCCCCGTCTTAGCGAAACTGGATATGTCCTCGAATTATTTGTTCGGAGTGACAGTGCAGAAATGGCCATTATGTTACGTGGCTTACACGACCTGCTGGAGCGTGCCTTGGACGGCCCTTATTCGCTAAAGGTGATTGACGTTACCAAATCCCCCGAGCTCACGGAGGCGAGGCGAATCATGGCCACCCCGACGCTGTTGCGCATCTGGCCCGAACCGACGCGGCGTCTGGTGGGTATTTTGGATTGTCCCGATCGGCTGCGGGAATTACTCACCTAAGACCCAGGTTTTGCCGCGCGGCGACCCCTCAGGCTTTGCCTGCCAAAGCTTGAGGGTGTTTTTTAGACGCTTTACTGTGGCGAATTGGGCGTCGCCGCCTCAGATAATCGTAGGAGCCAAATCTGTGTGGTTTGTTCCGGATTAAAGTTGTCATCACTGATGACCAGCAAACTTTGGGAACCATCCGCCAAACGTGGCCCGATCGTCATGCCCTCAAGGTTATCGATCGGCTGTTGGAGCGAACTGAAGTCAAACAGTAGGCGTTTGCGAATCGGAACGATGCCGCTTAGATCCCCCGTCAAGCTGGCAAGACTGGCCGTATCGCTCGCTCCGGCAAGGGTCACCTGATAGATTTTTGCGAAGAGACCCAAGGGACCATAGGCACGCTCCAGGCTGAGAAAATGACCCGGTTGATCGAGTGCGAGAAGTTCTGTCAAGCCAATGATGGTGGCACCGATCGGAGGTGGATCGAGGGGGTAGAGGTGTTCCGCGACGATTTGGGTGCGATCATGATCAATCACGCTGTAGTGAATGAAGCGACTGTAGGCCGTAGACGGTTGGAAGGTTGCGGAGTTGGCCTCCGGATTCGTGGTGGGGGGCGTGTCGAGGTTGGGCAGGTCTTGCCAGAGTGGGGATTCGGTGGCGGTAAAGACCCGATAGGGTTCACCGCTGCCCCGCCCTCCGACGGTGAGGCTTTCAAAACCCGCATTATTTTGCACCCCACGGGTCTGGGCGGAATTGCTGACGCCTGCCGATGGGCGATCGGAGGTAGCCGAATTCACCGTGTCGGGAATGAAATAGTCGTAAAGCGGTAGGTCACGTAAATAGCGCCCATCCCGGCTAAATTCCGCCACGAAGGGTGCAATGCCCCGTTCCGCATCCCCTTCGCTCGAAATCAGGAGCGTATCATCGGGAGTGATGGCTAATCCTTCCGGATCGATCGATCCGGACGGGTAAAGCATTGCGTCGGCTGCGCTTAGGTGATGCACGTCTCCAACGCGCACCCCTTGGATCGATCCCGCTTCACGGTCTATCTCGATCTCCAAATCATAAAATCGGGCTGGATCGCCCTGGCCCCGATCGTCCGATAACACGAGATAGCCTCCCGTTTTGGCGTCATAGGCGATCGCAGACAAGCCCCCAAAGCTCACCCCGTCTACCTCACGGATTGTGACGTCGTAACGATCCAGATAGTCCAGCGACAGATGGGTCCAGAGCCGATCTTCCGCCCGGACCTGTGGCAGGGGCGTGCACCCCACGAGGCCACACACACCGATCACCATTAGACCCCAGACGATCCAACGTTTCCAACCCCAAGCGGGTCGCCGCGTTATTGTTTCCGTCATCATGCCTCTATGTTGCTGTGGTATTGCCATGCATCGTCGTTGTCGATTCTGTGTATTCTCGTATGGATGAAGACCCCAGCCTTAGCATTGGACGCCCAGCGGTGAATTTTTTAGGATTTTTTCGCGTCGCAGCCCTCCAGCAGGTCGCCCGCCAGATCGCAAATCATTGGCGTCATCGTCGGCGTCGATTTGACACGATCGCGATCGTGGGGATTGTGGCGATCGCGATCGGACTACGGTTTTGGAACCTCGGCGAGAAAGCCCTCTGGCTCGATGAATGGTTAACCCTCTTGATCGTCAATGGCTACGGCGCGGCGGATTTACCGCTCGATCGTCTCCTGACGTTCCAGGATCTCGCTCCCGTCCTGCAACCCCACGGGGGGGGGAGCCTGAGCCAAACCCTAGCGGTACTGAATCGCGAATCAACGCACCCGCCGCTGTTCTTTATCTTGCAGTACTACTGGTTACACGGACAGTTGGATCGGGGACTGATTTCGATCGAGCAGTTACCGATCGCCCTGCGTACCCTGCCCGCCTGCCTCGGCATCCTGCAAACCCTCCTTAGCTTTTGGGTGGGTAGACTGGCGTTTTCACCGCGCGTCGGGTTGCTAGCGGCGGCGCTGAGTGCCACGTCTCCCCTCGCGATTTATCTGAGCCAAGAGGCTCGGCAGTATACCTTAGCGATGGTGTGCTTTAGTCTGGCATTGGCCGGACTACTCACCGTTATCAAACGCTGGCAGTATGGCGATTTGCGGGCGCGTAAGGCGGTGGTTCTATGGATTGCGGCCAATACGCTGGGGCTGTATTCCCACTACCTATTTACGCTCGCGTTTAGCGCTCAGGGAATCGCGATCGCCCTCTGGCTCGGACGCACCCAACAATGGCGTAAGCGACGGCGATGTTTCACGGCGATCGTGCCGGGATTGAGTCTGCCCCTGCTGTTTTTTTCGCCGTGGATCTGGCGCTTGCTCCATCAGGTCAATCGCTCTGAAACGGAGTGGGCCACGCCCTTTAACGCCCATTGGTTCGATGCTTTCGCTCCGATCGGTCAAACTCTGGTGGCGCTGCTCTCGGCGTTTGCGGCCTTACCCCTCGAAGGGCAACCCCTGATGATTCTGGTTCCCCTGGCCGTAACCATCCTAGTGTTTGGGCTGGTGCTGACGGTGACGACCTGGCAGGGTTGGCGACGTTTGCAGTTGGTGGCCTCCCTCTCGCCGGAGAGCGCCCGCTTGCAGGAACGGCGCATCCTGGTGGCGAGTATAACCCTCGCGATCCTGGCGCAAATGCTCGCTGCGTTTTACCTGTTGGGTAAAAATCTGACGATCGCCCCCCGTTACCATGCCATCTACTACCCCAGTCTGTGCCTCATAGTGGCGATCGGCCTGGGTGGACATTCCGCCTATCGACCGCAGTTAGCCAAAGCCTTAAAACACTTGCCAGCCTTTGGCACCCATTGGCGACGGAGCCTGATTTTGGGGGTGATTTCGATGGGTTTAATCGGGTCGATCTGCGTTACCCAAAACTGGGCCTTTCAAAAAGGCTACACCCCGCGAGAAATTGCCGCTGACCTCCTGTCTGACGATCGCCCAACCCTGACGATCGCGGCCTACAACAACCTGCAAGAAATTGCGCTGAACTGGAGTATTTTGTGGGAACTGGGACGTCATACGGCGGCGGATCATCAATCCTATTTTGCCCTCCTCGATCGACGTCAGGGCTACGATCATTTATGGCAAACCCTGGCGGACGGATTTGAGCCCTCTACGACCGATCTCAGCCCAACGCATGGCGTCAAACCCACGAATCCCCGTGCTCTCCTGACCAACCATCCCGACTTAACACTGTGGATGATTGCTCCGGGCCTGCGTCAGCGCGAGTTTCCCCGCGAATTCCCCCTGGCGGACACCCATCACTGCACCCTCGAGCCCGACACCTATCAACGGGTTGGCATTCCCTATCAAGGCTATCGCTGTCTCCTCAACTCTTGAAGACCTGCGTTAGTTCACATCGCCGGACTTAATGTCATTGGTTTCGGTTTCCAGTTTCGTGGACTCGGGTTCGTCGGAGGTGGTGTTAGCGGCACCCAAGGCCGCCACATCCTCCACACTCGTATCCGCATCACCGACCTGCTCGGCGTAGGCTTGGATAAAACGATCGTCAAGCAGCGTCTCTAGATCCGGAGCCTTGGGAATAAAATCCACATTGACCATAAACTTGGCCATCATTTGGGCGGCGAATTGCATGTGTTGCATGTTATCGCCCGGTGCAAAGGCTTCCAGATTATCGGGTAGCGAAAAAAAGCGAGTTCCCCGTTTGAGTAACTCCAACTCTTCTAGGGTGATGTTAGCCCGATCGGCCATAATTTTATCGGCACGATCGGGATTTTCTCGCATCCATTTGAGGACGTTAAACCAGATATCAATTAATCCTTGAATGTCATCGGGATTACTGTCGATCGCGCTAGCACTCATCACCAATAAATCTGGAATGGCTCCCGGAAACTCTGCCGAAGAAATCAGTTCCTTCGCGCCTTCCCGCTTCAAAGCCGTTAACCAAAATGGTGCAAAAGACCCCACCGCATCGGTTTGTTCTGAGACAAAAGCCTCCACCGCCGCCGCCGTCTCTAGCGGCACAATATCCACGTCATCGCGCGACATGCCCTGCTTTTCGAGTGCTAAGGTCAACAAAAAATCGCCAACAATACCTTCCTCCACCGCGACTTTCTTACCCGCTAAATCCGTGATTTTCTGAATCTCGTCACTCACGATAATTTTGTCATTTCCCGCTGAATTATCGTTCACCAGGACGACCACTTCACCATTTACCGCATCACCGGCAAAGGAAATCGTATCGCTCAGGGTTTGACAATTGCCGTCAATTTCCCCGGTCGCCAATGCTTCCATCGATTCCAGATAGCTGTCAAACCATTTCAGTTCAACCTTGACACCCTGGGCGGCAAATAGACCCTCCGACTCCGCGATCGCCCACGGCCACCAGCCCACCCAATTGCTGTAACCAATTACCAATGGTGCGTTCGGATCTCGGGCCTCCGGGGTCGGGGTTGGACTGTCCACCGTTTCGATCGCCGGTTTCTGTGCACAGCCAACCACGATCGCCACCGTGAACCCAAACAGCAAAACAGCAGACAGTAGATGACGAAAACGCATTACAAAGAGCCAGGGGAGAAAGAGTCGATGCCAACGCATCAGGCGTGTATTGAGCGCGATTTTAGCGTGAATTTGACGCTAAAATGCGGTCCATCTCCACAATCCCGGCGATCGGTCGTCGATCCTTCAGATCCTCGGTTTGCGGCCCGTTTATGCTACCAAGCCTTCGGGTAACGTTGTATCGCCCAAAATCGCACCGGACAGGTTCACACCCGTCAAATTCGCATTCCGTAAACTCGCCCCGCGCAAATCCGCACCACTCAAATTCGCACCATCGAGATCCGCTCCCCAAAGATACGCTTCACGTAAATTTGCCCCACTTAAATCTGCACCCACCAAGCTAGACAGGTTCAGATTGCAACCGCTGAGATCTGCATTGCGTAGATCCGCTTCTCGCAAATCCGTTTTCATAAAATTGGCGCGGGCCGACTGACAGCCCTTCATCTGAGACCCATGCAAATTGGTTTGCGACAAATCGGCATCTTCCAAAGTGGCATTCCGAAAATGACTCTTTTCAAGATTACTACCGGAAAAATTTGTGCCGTGTAACTTTGCACCACTGAGCTTCACATCATCCA
>RDYZ01000379.1 GCA_004293855.1 Oscillatoriales cyanobacterium
ACCCTGTTGCAAGCCCCGATCGAGGGTAGCAAAACCGCGAAATTCCGCCTTAACCTAACCTCCGGTGCAGTAGGGAATGAAACCTTTGGCGGTCAAGCGGGGACGTTCTACTACTACAACATCAACGCCGGTACAGCCACCGCCGGAACGGGCAACACCCAGGATTACACCGACCCGAATAGCGGTAAGGTGTTCGTTCCCCTGGGTCAGACGGTGATCGACGTTGAACTACCCACCACCAACGACCAATACCTCGAACCCGACAACGAAACCTTTAGCGTCAAACTCGCAACCCACCCCACCCAGCCGAGTCTTTACGGCATTAACACCAGCGCCGATACGGTCAACTTTACCCTCACGGAAGATGAGACGAGTCCCACCGCCTCGATCTCTCTCGAACAAGCCCCGATCGAGGGTAGCAACACCGCCAAATTCCGTATTAACCTGACCTCCGGTGCGGTAGGCAACGAAACGCTAAACAGTCAGGCGGGAACCTTTATCCATTACCAACTGACCGCCGGAACGGCAACGCTTAACACCGATTTTAAAGATCTAAATGCCACGGCGGGCACGGCGTTTATTCCCTACGGTCAAACCACAACCGTGGTGGACATTGCCATTCCCGATGACCTGGTGTACGAAAACCCCGATGAAACCTTTAGCCTGAAGCTGCTCAACCATCCGGTTATTGCCGGTACACCGGATCTGTATCAGGTCAACACCAGTAACGATACGGTGGACTTCACGATCGGCGAAGACGATATTTTACCCACCGCGAACCTCGTCAAACTCAATGACCCGGCGGAAGAAGGGGAAGTCCTGGGTAAATTTAAAATTAGCCTCGCTCCCGAAGCCCTGACCAAAGACCATGCCACCAGTGTCGTCACCGTGGGCTATGAGGTGCTATCTGGCAGCAATCCCGCCAGTACGGGGAGCGATTACGCGGCTCTGAGCGGTAGTGTCACCCTTGCACCTGGAGACCTGAACAGCGCAGAAATTTTAATCAACCCCGTGGATGATGCGATCTACGATCCAGACGAAACCATCACCGTACGGCTGAAAAACCCGATTAATAACGAACCGTATCAAGTTGGAACGACGAATCAGATTACGTTTACGTTGATTGAAAACGACCATCTGTACACCGTCAGCCTGACTCCGACGAGCAATGCCAATGAAGTGGGAACCCTGGGGGCGTTTACCTTAACGCTCGATCAACCGGCGCACGCAAATATTGTGATTGACTACACGATCGCGACCAGTGGCGCGATCGAAGGTGCGGACTACACGCCGATCGCCCGCAGTGTGACGATCGCCAAAGGCCAAACCACTGCCGCGATTCAGATCCAAGCCCAAGATAACCAGATCGACGAAGGCGATCGCGTCTTGACCTTGAACCTCGCGCCCCAAGCTCCCACGAAAGTGATCGCGCCGGATAATAACTACCAGGCCAATCCCAGCGCTCAGGTGGCGGAAATTGCGATCGAAGATAACGACACCGCAGGCATCCGCGTCACAGCCCTCGGTAACATCACCAATGAACGGGGTTCACAGGCTCCCGTGGAGGTGCGCCTCGCCACACGCCCGCTGGAGGATGTCACCGTTACGCTCACCTCCAGCAATCCCGACGAGGGATTAATGCTCGCAGGCGGAACCCCCAGCCCGTCCGCCTCGGTAACGTTTACACCGAGTGAGTGGCAAACGGCCAAAATGCTGACGGTTCAAGGGGTTGACGATTTGAATGCGGATGGTGATCAGGTTTATAGCCTAACCACCAGTGTCACCAGTGATGACCCTGCTTACCAAGCCCTAACCAGCCAAACGGTGAGCCTGAAGAACCTGGATGATGATGGTTACGGCTTACTGGTGGATACGCCCAATCAGGGAACCGAAGGGGGCAACACCAGTTATACGATCGCCCTGACCCAAGCACCGAGCGAACCCATTCCGGTGGAAATCTTCGCCGATGACCAAACCCTGGTCAGTTTGGACGGGACGAACTTCGGTCAATCGGCGATCGTCAATCTTGCCAACATCAACCCCGCGACGGTTTATGTGCAGGTGATGGATGACACGGATCTGGAAGGACTCCATAGCAGCACGATCGAGCATCGCATCCTCGATCACAATGATCCCAACTATCCCAAACAAACCGCCCTCACCCCCGCTTTACTCAGCTTAATTGACAATGACAGCCCGATCGTTAACCTGATCAAAGCCGAAGCCGCCAGCGAAGAAAGCGTGATCGCCGGACGATTTGCGATCGCCTTTGACCAGCCCGCCCCCGCTGGTGGCATCACCGTTAACTACACCGTTACGACCAGTAGCGCCACCTCCGG
>RDYZ01000227.1 GCA_004293855.1 Oscillatoriales cyanobacterium
TTCACCGGGAAACGGTTGATCGCATAGGCGGCGTCGCGGGCCAATTGCTTCATTCGATCGCTCAGGTGCGGCACGTGGGGAATTTGCGACAGTACATCGAGGGTACGACGCAGCACCCGCACGATATCGCCATCGTCCAGGCTGGTATTGCCGCAGAGATCCTCCCATTCCACGCCCAGCGCCCACTGTTCCACCAGCGCGATAAACTCGCGATCGAACCACACCGGCAGCGCCACATCGTAACGCCGCTGCACTTGAAACACCCGCCGCCGCAAATTTTTGACGTTATTCAAAGCGTTCAAGACGTCTGGCGATACCTCAAAGGCCGTCCAGGCATCGGGGCGCGTGACTTCTATGGTGACACCAGCACAGGCCGCTGCGAATTGGTGCATTTCTAGATCTTCAAACTCATGACTCATCAAGGCCAGCCCGAGCCACAGTTCGTTATCGCCGCGTAGAGCCGCGATCGCCTCGCCCAGTTCCGTCGGTTGCATTGATGCTTCGAGGCAAGAAAATTCGAGCAAAATATCGATCAGATCGAGGAAATCTTGCCAGTGTCGCCCCAGGTTGCGCTGCATCGCCTTGTTACGATCGTTGAGTTGTTCTTCCAGCCGCTCAATGCGTCGCAGTTGTTTGAGGAGTGCGGTGGGGTTACCGACTTGGTGGAGCGGGTGATCTTCGAGGGCTTCTTCTACGTCCTTGACCCGTTCGAGCCACTCCACCACCTCCGGCGGAAACTCCGGCGGTGGCAATTTGGGGATGCGTTCGGCGATCGCGAAGGTGTCGCCCATCCCGGCGATCGGATGCTGCACCCGCACCAGATCCGGCGGCCACGTGAGATCGTCCACCTCGGCCAGACGCGGCACATCCCCAAATAAATGCACCACATCCGCCGGGGTCGCGGCGTACCACATGTTATCGGAGCCGAGACAAAGAAGCTGGAAGGGTCGATCGCCACCGCCGATTTTGCCGACGAGCACCGCCGCGATCGGCTGAGGTACGGGAACATTCGGCCCTTTTAAGCTGACCACGCTACCGGCCACGGCAAAGCGCAACGCCAACAGGAGCGATTCATGCTCCATTTCGTGGGCCTGTTCGCGTAGGGTTTTGAGGATGCGTCGCTCTTCGTGGAGGCGTTCCTGAAGTTTGCGGTAGGACTCGATCAGCTCCAGATCTAGATCGGCAATTTGCACCTGCGCCTGAGCTAGTTTCGCTTCAACGTAGGCAATTTCGTCCTGCTGCGGTTTGAGGCTCAGGTTGGCGAGGTACTGCCCAAAACTACGCTCGACCAGATCTTTGGCCTGCTCGATCGAATGGGTTTGCAACAGGTTTAACACCATGCCATAGGTCGGTGTGAATTGGCTCACCAGCGGGTCAGCGCCGATCGTGGCTAAATGTGCCGCCTCTTTCGCCCCTTCAAATGGCGATTCGAGCGCCACCACATAACCGCGATCGTCCATCCCCCGACGACCGGCACGCCCCGCCATTTGCAAAAATTCCGACGCCGTTAATAGACGATGGCCGCTATCGGTACGTTTTGACAAACCCGCGATCACGGTCGATCGGGCGGGCATATTAATCCCCGCCGCCAGGGTTTCCGTCGCGAACACCACCTTAATTAAGCCCAACTGAAACAGCGATTCCACCAAGGATTTCCAAGCGGGCAAGACTCCGGCATGGTGGGCGGCGATGCCACGATAGAGCGGTTCGAGTTGGTTCGCCCGGATGGCGCCGGGATTTTCGGCGACGAAGGCATCGACGATTTGGGCGACGTGATCGGTCTGCTCTGGACTGAGCAAGCTAAAGTCGCCCATTTCCGCCACCGCTTTATCGCAGCCGCGCCGACTGAAAATGAAGTAAATCGCCGGGAGCATATCCCGTTCGGCCAATTTGGACACGACAAAGCTCACCGCGAGGGGACGCGGACGGGGCGGCTTTTTGGTTTTGGTGTATTTGCCTTTGTGGAGTTTCTGCCCGCGAATTTTGGGGTTGATTTGCGTGCCGCTTTTGTTGAGCAGCGGGAACAGGCCGCGACCGCTGCAATAGTTAAATTCGAGCGGGACGGGGCGAAAGTCGGAGTAGATCAGTTCCGTCGGGCCGTGGACGGTGGCGATCCAGTCGGCGAGCTGGCCGCTGTTGGCGACGGTGGCGGAGAGGCCGACGAGCTGCATGGCTGGGGGAGCGTAGACGATCGCCTCTTCCCACACGGTTCCACGCTGGCGATCGTTCATGTAGTGACACTCATCGAGCACCACCGTTTCCACATCCTGCACCGACGTCCCAACCTCACCGATCGGCGTGCCGTAGAGCATATTCCGGAAAATTTCCGTCGTCATCACCAGGATCGGCGCATCCCGCTCGATCGCCACATCCCCCGTGAGCAATCCCACCTTATCGTCACCAAATTTTTCGCGAAAATCGCGTAACTTTTGGTTGCTCAGGGCTTTCAGGGGTGTGGTGTAAAAGACTCGCTTACCCCGCGAGAGGGCACGGTAAATCGCATACTCACCGATCAGGGTTTTACCTGACCCAGTTGGAGCGCAAACGATCACGGATTTGTCTTGGTTAAGCGCCTCGATCGCCTGGATCTGAAAGTCATCGAGGTCAAAGGGGAAAAGCTGGCGGAGGTCTAGTTCTGGCATAGCCCTATTTTAGGCGATCGTTCTCTCCCTAAAGGATCATCACACGATCGCTTTGGGTTGCAGCGATCCTGCTGTATTGGTGAACCGTCAGGGTAATATGCGTGGCAGTACCTCTGCGCGTTAGCAACGCCGCCATCGCCTTTCGGATGCCACATTATCTTTTTCATCTACTTGCCTTTAGCCTCGCCTGTGCGATCGTGCTGATTACCACCCCGATCGTGCGTCAGATTGGCCTCATGCGCGGTCTCGTCGATCAACCCGGCGCACGCAAGGTACACGATCAGCCGATGGTGCGCCTCGGTGGTGTTTCAATTTTCATCGGGAGCGCCCTTGCCCTGATTACCGTCTGGAGACTCGGCGGTTTTATCGATGCCCAGGGTCAAATCCTCAACCCCCAAGCCGAATACGAAATCTGGGGCGTGACGATCGGCGGGTTACTCTTCTTTTGTATCGGTCTGGCCGATGATTTGTTTAATCTATCGGCGATCGTGCGCTTACTACTGCAAACGACCGTTGCCAGTCTTGTGTGGTCGATCGGGGATGTTCAGGTCAATGTTCTCAGTGTTCCCTTTGGCGAGATGATCGAACTGAGCGAGCCGGTGAGCTGGATCGTCACGATTCTGTGGCTGGTGGGGATGACAAATGCGATTAACTGGATCGATGGACTCGACGGTCTCGCCGCAGGTGTTTCAGGCATTGCCGCGACAATCATGCTGTTTGTCTGTTTATTTGCCGATCGCCCCGCCGCCGCCCTCATCGCCGCCGCCCTTGCCGGTGGAACCCTCGGCTTTTTGCGCTACAACTTCAACCCCGCCCAGATTTTTATGGGGGATGGCGGGTCGTACTATCTCGGGTTTACCCTCGCCGCCGTCGGGATTGTTGGCCTGATCAAAAGCAGCACCGTCACCGCCGTGCTTCTGCCCTACGTCATCCTTGCCGTGCCGATCGTCGATATGTCCGCCGTGATTATCGATCGGCTCCGTAGCGGTAACTCACCCTTCATCGCCGATAAACGTCACCTACACCACCGCCTACTCAGCGCCGGACTGTCCCATCGATCGACCGTCCTCTTTATCTACTGCCTAACGCTCTGGGTCGGTAGCCTTGCCCTTGCCTTTGCCGGAATCCCCAGCGGCCTCGCCTACGTCATCGGCACAACCCTACTGCTGGTCTACACCGGTTTTCTCTGTTGGCGACGCCGCGAAAATTAGCAACCCTCGCCAGATATCTCCTTGGATCAAGTTTGATCCAACCTTTGATCAAAAACGTCGTAGCGATGAAGGTTAAACAACACCACTACGACGTTTAATCTGGATTGAATGAAGGGCTCAGGGCGAAGCGTGGAGAGAGTCCGTCCACCGCACCCTTGACCCAAAACTCATCGGCGCAATCCTAAACCGCTGCCAACAGTTGATCCGCTTGCTTCGCGGTCTCAAAGAAGTAAGCCGCATTTTCCTCGGGCGTGGTCGGCAAAATGCCATGACCCAGGTTGAGGATGTGACCGCGTGGGCCTGCTTTTTTGATCGTATCGAGGATGCGATCGCGGATAAACTCCTTCGAGCCAAACAGCACACCCGGATCGAGGTTACCCTGAACCCCCATTTCGGGGCCAAGGCGACGGCGTGCATCCGCCATATCCACCGTCCAGTCCACGCTGATCAGATCGGCTCCCGATTCGCCCATGCGTTCGAGCAGACCCGCACTGCCCGTCACCAGCAGAATCAACGGCGTTTCCGGATGTTTCGCCTTAATTTGCTCAAACACACGCTTTTGGTACGGCAGGGCGAACACTTCGTAATCCTGGGGACTGAGTTGTCCCGCCCAGGAATCGAACATCTGGATCACCTGAGCGCCACACTCGATTTGGTGGCAGGCATAGGCCGCGATCATGTCGGCAATTTTGCCCAGCAGCGCGTGCAGCACCGTCGGGTCAGAAAAGGCCATGTTTTTGATGATCGAATAGGTTTTCGATCCCTTGCCTTCCACGGCGTAAGCTGCGAGCGTCCAAGGCGCACCCACAAAACCCAGCACAGCCGCTTCGTTTTTCACCTCTTCGCGCAGTGCCGTCAGGATGGGGCGAATGAAGGGGGTTGACTCGTCGGGAACGATCGGGTGCAGCGCTTCAACCTGTTCCAGCGTCCGGATCGGATTGGCAATAATCGGCCCTTTGCCTTCGGCAATATCCATCTCGATACCGATACCGGGCAGCGGGGTAACGATATCGGAAAACAGGATCACACCGTCGGGCTTAAACGCACGCCAGGGCTGGAGGGAGACTTCGATCGCCACCTCGGGGATCTCAGACCGCTCCCGGAAACTCGGATATTTGTCGCGTAGATCGCGGTAAGCCTTCATGTAACGTCCGGCTTGCCGCATCATCCACACGGGCGGGCGATCGAGTTTTTCGCCCCGTGCTGCTCTCAATAGGTAGGGAATGTTCGCGCCCGTCATTTACCGCGTTTCCTTAAACAAAAATTGAAAAAATTAGCCAAATAAGCTGACGGCAAGCTTATCACGCGCTTGGGCCGCACTTATGGCAGCGATACATACCGACACACTGCGCAATATTTTGCGAGCTTTCCTTACAGGTTTAACCGCACACACAAACCCGAACCAGACGGGTGCAAAACACGGTTAATCCAGAGCAAGATCGACCATCTCTTGTAGGCTTAAGGACGGCTAAAAATGCCCCACCTCAAGGTTGATCTTGATCTCCTTGGCTCAATACTCAAATTTTTGCCCAACGTTTCCACCTATGTCCCTCCGACCTCCGACCCGATCGCCACAGTTCACGCCACGCCTAGCCCTCGATCGTTCCCCCCACCTCCGACGAATCACGGTGATCGCCGTCGGTCTCGCAACCCTCCTGTGGACGATCACCCTCGGAACCTCCGCCCAGGCCAGTGATGGCGTCACCACCACCTGGACACCGGACATTTTTCAAGCTGCCGTCCTCGGCATGGTGCAGGGTCTCACGGAATTTATCCCGATCAGCAGTACAGCACACCTCAAAATCGTGCCGCAAGCTTTGGGTTGGGGTGATCCGGGGGTCGCGTTTAGTGCAGCGATTCAGCTCGGGAGTATTGTGGCGGTGCTGTCCTATTTTTGGGCAGATTTGCGGCAGGTGCTGGGCGGATCGGTGCGGGCGATTCAACAACGGGATTGGGAATCGTTGGATTTTCGGATTGCCCTGGGAATTGCGATCGGGACATTGCCGATCGTGGTGGTGGGTCTCGGCGTGAAATTACTTTTCGGTGAGTTTTACGATACGGTGGTGCGGACGTCCACGGTGGTGGCGATCGTCTCGATTGTCATGGGCTTGTTGCTGGGCGTGGCGGAGGAGTTTTGCAAGCACTCGCGCGGGTTTGAGGGGTTGAGAACCAGAGACGGTATTTTGATCGGTCTGGCGGAGGCGCTGGCGGTGATTCCGGGGGTGTCGCGCTCTGGATCGACGATGACGGCGGGTTTATTTCTCGGGCTCGATCGCGCCACGGCGGCACGGTTTTCGTTTTTGTTGGGCATCCCGGCGATCACCTTGGCGGGTTTGCTGGAACTCAAGGATTTAGTGACCGGCGTAAGTACGGCGGAATTAGTGGCTTTGCTGGCGGGCTTGATTTCGGCGATCGTCTTTTCCTACGTTGCGATCGCCTGGTTAATTCGCTTTTTGCAAACCCAAAGCACCTGGGTGTTTGTTTGGTATCGCGTTGTGTTTGGGTCGGTGCTACTGGTGGCTCTTAGCCAAGGTTGGATCGCGAATTAATTTACCATTCTGCAACCCTCCTAAACACCTGATCCATTACGCCCACGATCGCCACCAACGACAGGCCCAACCCCAAGCTTGCCGCAGGCGCGATCGAGACGTTAACCCCTGGGTCTTAGCGCTCTGACCCGATCGTGGGGTCACCCGACGCAAATCCTCCACACGACAGCCGCGCCACCGTGCCAGTTCACGCTGATGTTGCTGCGCCGTCGCACGATACCAGGCGCAGTAGGCCTCGAACGCTTGCCGCCGATCGATTTCGTAGGTCAACTCACGCCGCAGTTGATGGCGGGCGATGCGCTCATCGACAATTTGCGGCGCTTGGGGAATGATGCGTTGAAAACCTTCGGGGACGATCGGCATGGGATCACTTCATCAGAACAGCAGGAACAATTAGGACTGACACAGACCTTTGAAGTCTCAACGAAATCTCGTGGCTTCCGTCAACCAGTGACGGTGAAACCTTTAATGTCTTAGCAGAGGTCTTGCTCGTTTGGCGTCAGTCCTGACACGAATTCATCCAATCCCCCAAACCCTTACGCTTCTAGATCCGCACACGACGAACAACGATCATGCCATCACCGATCGCCGCTGGACGTGCCACAAGCTGCCCCGCTGCGTCCAGGATATCAATCTGATAGAAATCGAATTGCTGACCGCGATCGTATAGATCCGAGACCAACTGATCCTGATCCACCTCCTCTAGGTCGTACCAGCGATCCAGCAACTCCACATCGAGATGATTACGCTCAAAGTCAATCCGGACGGTGGAGACGATCGTATCCGCTGCATACTCCTCCGATACCATCTTGATCCGATCCTGAAGTGCTGCAATCAGTCGCTGCTCGGGGGTCAGGGGTAATGGAGCCGGTTCAAGCTGAGAAGGGGGCAGCGGTGCGGTGAGTTCCTCGGGAATATCCGGTAGGGGTTCACCATCAACATCGCGATCGCCTGAAAGACGCGGAACTTGAGGTTCCAGGGTCGATTCTGTCGCGGTTTCATCGCCTAGACTCGGGGTCTGATTTAGATCCTCAGTACTAGGAACTGCCTCAACCTCCGAGGGTGTATCCAGCTCGGTAGAGGCGATCGGTGATGGTAAATCTTGATCCAGGGGTACAGCAGTTTCGAGGGGCAAGAAGTCCGCTGGGATGGCAGGAGCGGCAGCACTGGGGGGCGAGATCGGCTGTCCCGTAGGTGGGTTCACCGGGTTGGTTGCAATCTCTAGCGGCGTCGGCGACACGATCGTCAGCGGCGATCGTCCCGCCAGCACAGCCACCACCGCAACCAACCCCAGTGCAACTCCCCAAACCCCCAAACTCGGACGCGGATCACTGGGGTTTGCCTCCAAGCGCCCCGCGATCGCCGTCAGCAGCGACCCAATTCCCCGCAAAATTCCAACAGTCAACCCGACAAACCAATTTCGACGGGGTGGCAGAGATTGAGACCCGGACGGCAACTGAGACGATCGAGGAGAAGGAGGCATGGCAAAAAGATCGGTATGGCGATCGAGTAGACATCGAACGGCTACCGTTAATCAAACCATTCCCTACGGGATCTTAGAAAGAGTTTGAAATGTTTCGTGAATGCCTGACACCACGTGAACTGGAATCATTAACCTCAGAATCACAGGAATTTTGGAAAATCCAAGGGTAGAGATGCAATGTAATGTTCAAAGACTGATTGTAGTGACCCAGGAAGTAGTACAACGCTCCAAGGCGATTCTCCAGCTTTTTAGAAAATGACAGGGACTTTCTGAGCAAACGCAATATTCGCTGACGTAGCGTGTTGTTCAACCGCTCAATATGGTTGGTTTGACCGCTCTCCTTGACCAGTGAGGCGATGATTTACAGCATCTTGCTCAACGTCATGCTTCGACGCCTTGTTTCTTAATTTTTACTTTGTAAATCAGCTCTCAACGCCCGTTATTGGTGATCTCCCTCTGATCTGGTGTGATCGGCTTGGTAGCGTTGGAGTGTGGCTTGTAGTTCTTCATAAAAATGCGATCGGACGGCAGTGGGAGCAATCACTTCGCAATTTTCGCCATGCATTCGCAATTCACGATTCAGCCAGTAGGTGTTATAGACCGATCGCACCACACGATAAGTATCGTTATCCAGCCAATTACAGTGTTCGCGGCGATCATTCACATCGTGCTTTGACTCGAAATAACTATGAGCCAAACGCCCATAGCAATGAAATTCCACCTCAATGCGGTCAAAATCCCCCCGCCAACGCGCCGGTTTTGGCAACGGTCGAATGGCTGAACCCCGATACCGATCGAGCCGAAAACACCAATTGTGTTGCAATGGCGGTAAATCTTGATTTCCTTCCGAACTGGCACACCAACAGTCTAAATATTCCCGCCCCTCGTGGCGCACCAATTCCGCATAATGCACATCAAATATCCACACCTGGCCGGTCGCATCCACATACTCCGAGAGTCGAAACGGTTGTTTACGCTCGATCAATTCCGTCACTTCCAGTCGCCAGGGGACGGACTGCATCTGAATAAACGTTTCAAGTTCACTACGTATGCAAAGATGCTCGACCTCGCCACGGTGGAGGAGCAGATCGGCAATCTTCAGCGCTAAATCGGTTTGCCCCAAATCGACTAAAGCCTTACGCGCATTATTGAGCGCTTCTAGCTCCGTTAACTGCCAGTCAAAATTCGGCTCGATCGCTAACTTCCGCTGGGCGATCGCCTTCACCAGCCTGGAGATATTGGGCTTATCACCCCAAACCTGACCGAACTTACGGGCTAGCTCCTCTAGATTTTGCTTATCCTGCATCCCTAACGACAGCGTGATCGCTTGCCCTTTGCGTGTCATGTTATCCACACTCCAGAGTGTCCGTGTACTTTGTCCGCATATCGCTTGCTGTTCTCTATCATCGGTGCCAATATGAATCTAAGCAACGGTTTACGGACAGTTTTTTAAGGGTAGCTTCTGAGCCATGACTGACTATCAAATACAACTGCAATCGGTCTTTTCTGCACCATCGGAGTCTGTACCGAGTGGGGTGAGGTTGCCGAATGACTGGTCGTTGATGTGGCATCAAGCGGAAACCTTTAAAGCTTTGCAAGATCCTGATATTGATGTCGTGATTAATACGGCGATGACGGGAGATGGGAAAAGCTTGGCGGCGTATTTGGGGATGTTTTGCGATCGGGGAGTATTTGGCTTAGAAGGGGCGATCGGGCTGTATCCGACGAACGAACTCGCACGGGATCAAGAGCGGCAAATCGAGAGCTATAAACGCGATTTTGACAACTCAGATCTACGAGTTGCGCGTCTGAGTAGCGAAACGCTAGAGCTTTACGCTGAACAAGAGGATCTGAAGAAAGGCGATGCGATCTTAAGTCGAGCGGGTAATGCCGAAATTATTTTATCGAATCCCGATATTTTTCACTACCTTCACCGTGGAGCTTATCTCATTAAGCAACATGAGAACCCAGATAAATTGTGGAATCGATTAGATAAGTACTTTGATTTATTTATTTTTGATGAGTTTCATGTGTTCCAAGCACCGCAAATTTCTGGTGTTTTAAATACGATGTTGCTCGTCCATCGCACAAATAATAATAAGAAATTTTTATTCTTGTCGGCAACACCAGACGATAATTTTATCGAAATGCTCGATCGCGCTGGCTTTCGCTATCGCATTATCGATCCACGATCGTCGGAAAAGTATCAATTTCCCGCTACGGAAGCTGATCGTGAGCAGTTACTAGCACAAAATCATCGTTGTGTTGTTCGCGCGATCGATCTCAATTTCATTCCCCTAGAGCCAACCGCCCAGGCGTCGGAACGCTGGCTAGTCGAGCAAATCGAAGCGATCGCCCAGATGTTTCGTGATCGACCCCACAGTAAAGGAGCGATTATTTTAAATTCGATCGCCGCTGTCAAGCGTTTGGTTCCGAAATTTCAGGCAATATTAGATCGGTACGGTCTAACGGTTGGTGAAAATACGGGTCTATCGGGACGTGAAACCAAACAACGATCGTTAGCCTGCGATTTGGTTATTGGTACGAGTACGATCGACATTGGTGTTGATTTTAAAATTAATCTGCTGTGGTTTGAGTCGGCAGATTCTGGAAACTTTATCCAGCGACTCGGACGACTCGGACGACATGAAACAAATGATAGCGAGGAACCCTTTGATGGGTTTACCGCGTTTGCTCTCGCACCTAAATTTCTCGTCGAGCGTTTATTTAATTATGGTGATTCTCCCCCATTGGTGAATTTTGCAAGCATTAATCGTCTTAAGTTTCACGACATCATTCGCGACAGCTACCGTACGATCAACGACTTTCGCGGTTACTACTCTCGTTGGGGAGCAATCCAGTCGTTTAAAGTTTGGTATTCGCTCGGACAGCCGCGAATCAAATCAAACTATGCTGAGGCTCGCGATCGCTTTCAGCAAGATGTCGAGCGAGTCTTTCAAACCTCAATGAAGCGAGCGCAGAGTCTGACCTATTGTTGGGCAAAAGAATGGCAGGAAAATTTTAAGAAAAAAGTGGGAAACCCGATCGCGGAAGATGCCTGTAGCTTTCGTGGATCGAGTCCGCTACTGTGCGGTATTTACGATGCAACAGAGCCGAATGAAGCCGATCGCTTCAAGACTTACGATTTACCCGGCATTTTGAGCAATCTCGATATCGAAGTGTGGACGGAGACGCAATTTATGCACCGACTGACGGAGATGAGCCGCAAACTCGATGTGCCGATCGCGAAGGGACGTTTTCGCCGTTGTCTTGGGTTTATGCAGTTGACGGGCTATCGCGAGGAGCGGCTGAACTGGCAGTTTTGCTATGCGGGTGATTTATCGGCGGTGGCGAATGCTTGGCGGGTGATGGTGCTGTCGGGTTTGGAAATCTGGCAGCCGGACAATCCGTGGATTTTGGAGGTGAATCGTCGGGTGCGATCGCAGGCATTGGTGGCGTATGTGTTGCCGTTGCCGGTGCTGGAGGTGCGCCAGCGGTTGCAGTTGCCGATGCATTTTGCGATTTATCCGATCGCGTATGGGGGAAGTGTACACAGCACAACGCCGCCGTACTCGATCGCGATCGGGCAGGCGGCGCTGTTGGTGGATACGTTGGCGGCTCGGTTGAAGAGCCGGGGAGACGAGTTATGGATCGCCTGATGTCAATTCCTGAATGTCAATCCCTAAGAGGGTTTT
>RDYZ01000228.1 GCA_004293855.1 Oscillatoriales cyanobacterium
CCCCAGCAAACCACCGCGTACATCGTTCCAAAACTGACGCCCGCTCCTGTAATTAAAGCCACCGGACGGCATCGACTTCACCGGCCCAGCGATCGCCACGTCCGGCAGTGTCGCATACGCGCGACCTTCTCCCACGATCGGCAACGCCGCCAGCTCAGTCTCCGGCGCGATCTCCCGGATCTGCCGCAAAATCGACACAGCGATCGTATCTTCTCCGTGACCGTTACTCAGGCACAGCAATTTCATCTCAAAACCCTAACATACTCCCCAAATAACCCTCATCGACTGTCCATTCTAGGTCGAAATCAGTGGAGTCCAATCGTGAATCGCACAAATATTTGTGATTGTTGTCATAGTCTAAATGTCGTGAGACTCGTCGATCTGCCAATCCAAATCTATACGTAACCGGAGAGAGTCTTGAGGGTTTGTCAATCTTAAAGATCTAAAATAGTTATTTATTACTTTTATCGACTTTGTCGTAAAATATTAAATCCAAATAAATATTTTTGAGTCAAGACTGCTTGGATTTTCTCAACAGAGCCGACAATCTAAACACAGTGACTTCAGACGATGCTATTTTAGAAAACTAAAATAAACCTCTTGGAGCGTGATCATGCTAGAAGCCGGAAAAAAATATCGTTTGGTAACACGGAGTGATTTTGATGGCTTGGCCTGTGCGGTATTACTGAAGGAGCTCGACGCGATCGACGATATTCAATTCGTCCATCCCAAGGATATGCAAGACGGCAAAATTGCCGTTAGCGATCGGGATATCACCACGAACCTCCCCTACGTGGCCGGTGTTCATGTTGCCTTCGACCACCACCTGAGTGAAACGGTACGCAATAGCGAAATTCAACCGAATCACATCATTGATCCGGATGCTCCCTCTGCGGCTCGTGTGGTTTATAACTACTTCGGTGGTGCTGAAAAATTCCCTGATATTGCGCCGGAGATGATCACCGCTGTGGATAAAGCGGACTCGGCTCAGTTTTCCGAGGCCGATGTGCTGGAGCCACAGGGCTGGGAACTCCTCAGTTTCTTGATGGATGCTCGGACGGGGTTAGGCCGATTTAAAGACTTTCGTGTCTCGAACTATACCTTAATGATGGAGTTGATTGATTATTGCAAAGGTCACTCGATCGAGTCCATCCTTGAACTACCCGATGTTAAGGAGCGGGTCGATCTTTACCTTGAACAAACGGAGAAATTTAAAGAACAGGTAAAGCGGTGTGCTAGCGTTCATAAAAATCTGGTGGTACTCGATTTACGTCAGGAAGAAACCATCTACGCTGGGAATCGTTTTTTGATTTATGCACTGTTCCCAGAATGTAATATCTCGATTCATGAAATGTGGGGATTGAAACAGCAAAATACCGTTTTTGCTGTGGGTAAATCAATTTTTAATCGCACCTCACAAACGAATATTGGTGGCCTCATGCTGGAATATGGCGGCGGCGGTCATGCCAATGCGGGAACCTGTCAAGTCGCCAATGACCAAGCGGATGCCACACTCGCGGCGCTCATCGATCGCATCACAACGGATGGCTGAGGCGATCGCTCGGAGATGGGTCTGCGCCACACCGTAGATCCGTAAATCAGGAGGGGGTAACCGGTTCTTTGCGCCATAGCCCCCAGCCAAACCCGAGGGCGACGATCGCGATCATGAAGGCTCCGGCCTGGGCTAATCCGAGCGGTGACATGCGGGACAGGTCGGTAAACAGTTGATCAAACATTTTGCCTGCTAGGCCCAGAGTGCCGAAATACATGCCGATCGCCACGCCGCCAAACCCCGCCGGGGCAATGTCGATCGCGAGGGGAATAACGCCCACATTAATAACGTTTTGAACGACCACGATCACCAGGGTTAGCAATACACCGATCGCTAGTGTGCCGCTGATGGCTTGTCCTAAAAAGGCGGTAATGGCGATCGAAGCGGCGATCGTCACCACACGCTGCATTCCAAATCGTTGGCCGAGCGAAGCGGCGACCAGGCAACTCACCGCACCGATGATCCCGACCTGGATGGGGTGGGAATTAATCCACGGGGTTTGATCGACACCGGTGTAAAGAGCGGTGAGGAGAGCACCAAAGAAAGCACCAGACCAGACGACACCGATCGCGACGGCGACCATGCGTAGCAGCGTTAGGATGAGGCGACGTGGATGGATACGGGGCGGGGTCGTGGCGCTGGATGCTGGCGGGGGTAGGGTTTGGCGCAGGATGGCGATCGCGATTAAAAGGACGATCGAACCGCTGGCGAAGGTCACCATCACACCGCAGGATAACCAAAAGTCATTGGCGAGGGGAATTAAGCGCCCAGCGAGCGCTCCAACGGCCATGAGCACCCCAGCGGCGTAGGGCAAATCGGAGGCGATCGCACACTGGGCTAGCATGACCAAAATCGGCGATCGAAAGGCTGCCATCGCCATCGCCCAAATCACAGCAGCGAGGGGCAGGACGGAGGGCGCGATCGAGCCCAGTCCAGCAATGGGGGGAAGAGCGCAGAACATGACAGCCGTCAGTAGCACCGCCGCTAAAATGAGCGGAAAGCGTGTACCGGTCCAGTAGCGAAGCTGGTCGGAACCATAGCCCATCAGGGGTTCGAGCACAAAGGCGATCGCCACCTCAAACAGCAGCACCGTACCGACAACGGAGGGATCAAGACCCGCTTGGGCAAAGAGATCCGGGAGGTAAAGGCGGTACATAACCCATGAGAGGATGATGACACCTTGCATTCCGGCGATCGCAAACACGCGCGACCAGGCAATCGCGGCCTTGGGGGTAAAGAATGGGAGCATCACCATAGCGGTTCGCAGGCTGGATGGGGCGGACAGGACTTCAATCGCGATCGTAGCCGATCCGTTGTCGGTTAATCCGAAGGCGGAGGAGGACTGGGCGGATTCGGTGGGTCGAGATCGTCGGTGGGATCGGTCGGGCTGGGGGCGATCGGTGGAACTGTGGTCGGTGGGGTCAGGGTTACGGCGATCGTCCTAGGGGGATCACTCGGAAAACCATCAAGGATGTAGTCGATCAAGCGTTTGATGAAACTCGCGGTGGGAACGGCGAGCAGCAAACCGAGAAAACCCGCAACCTTGGCGCCGATGAGTAAAGCGACGATCGGCCAAACCGGGTTAAGGCCGGTCGCCTCTCCAACAATACGCGGCGCAATCACGTTATCAATAGTTTGTCCGATGATAATCGAGACGATCGCCACCTTGAGCGCGAGAGCGGGACTATTAAAGGCCAAAATAATGGCAACGGTGATCGTACTGACGGCTCCGGCGTAGGGGATCAGGGTGGTGAGGCCGATCGTCAGGCCAAAGAGTAGGGCATAGGGCACGTTCAGGATGGCAAACAGCACAATCATCACCACACTTTGTAAGCTCGCGAGGATGGCTTGCCCGATGAAATAATCCTGAAACGTTTGACGCAACAGCGATCGGGTAAAGTGCCAGCGCGACGGAACCCGCGAAAAAATACCATCCCACACCTGTTCACCCCCCAAAATTAGGAAGATGGCAAGGACGTTAATCGTGAGAAAGTCGAACAGGCTATTCAGCGCCCGAGTCAGCAAGGTGAGCAGTTGACCACTGAGGGATTGCAGAACCAGGCTTAAACGGGAAATTGTGGCGGTAAGGGCATTATTGAGGTCGATTTCGATCGGTAATTCATTCGTATTCACCCAGGTTTCCAGACTGGCGAGTCTGGCCGTAGCGAGATCAACCCAGCGGGGTAAATTGAGGATTAAATCGCGTAATTCAGCCGCAACCAGCGGCACAAGGCTAATCGCGAGGAGGGTAATCACCGTCGCAGATCCGAGAAACACCGTTGCGATCGCCCAGGTCCGACGAAACCCGTGGCGCTGTAGAAACAAGATCGGATAATCCAGGATAAACGCGATCAAAATCGCCACAAGGGCATTACTGACGAATGGGTGTAATCGATCAATGACGATCGCCAAGAGCCAACCATTCAGAAAGAGAATGGGCAGCAGTAAACCGCGATTTAAGAGTTGGAATAACCGATCACGTTCGTGGGACATACGCTTAGCAAACTCAAGCGGGAAATTTTAGCCATGGATCGGAACAGACTGGACTATGGCACAGACGCGATCGTGACCCCTCGATCGGGCAGGCCGACGCTCCAGATCCGGGATTGATGCACACAGCCCCGACCTAGAAATCGTTCCCAGTTTGACCCAGATTACGACACCCGTCAGTGCCTACGAAAACCAAACTCAGCACCTTCCACCGGATCGACTGAGGTTCGGCCTTCCCCACTCCGACCTCCCTGAAACGACGTAGCAAAAAACGGGAGAGTCGATTAGATTAGGGGCAAGTTCGACTTGGGAGAAACCGTTCTATGACGACCGATAGCCCCACCCCAGAGACTCCGATCTCCAGCAGCCTCGAAACGGACAGCGGCGAGACGAGTAACGACATTGAAATTATTGATGTGCGTGCGACCGATTCGGAAACATCGTCTAGCATCCATGATGATGAAGTCCGGCAAAAGTTTGCGGAGCTTATTGAGGCGATCGAACGGCGTGCCAAAGCCGAAGCTGGTAACGTCAGTGATTGGCGTGTTCAAGCCGTCGAAAAAGCCAAAGAGACGATCGAGCAGACTGAGCAGTTCGCCCGCGAGCGCCAAACCCAGCTTGAAGAATCGGTCAAAAGTCTACAAGACGAAGCCTTCGAGCGCTGGACTTCGCTGACCAAAGAGGCCGAAGATTTTACGAATCGCCTCCAAAAAGCGGCCAATGAAGCCTGGAAAATTGTTATGAAACAGGAAGAGGAGGCGAAAGCGGCTGACGCTGCCGCTGAGGCCAACTCTGTGACGACGGAGGACGACTCCAAAGCGGCCTAGATATCCTTGGGATGTCTTCAAGTCTGTGATGGTCTCGTCTGTGTTTGCCCTCAGGGTAAGGTGATCTCCTGAGCTAGTCGAAGGAGATTGAGCGCGAGGGTCAAACCCGGTTCGAGTCCATCAGAAATGTCGATACACCGTAGCGAGCCGTCCCAGTCCGTCACGTCATACCTCTGATCATCCCTGTCTTTATCGAGATCGTGCGGTACTGATCCACTCCTCTCGCAGTCCTTGCGGGGGGATTCTTGTTTTATTCCTTGGTTGACGATCTCCTATGCTCGATATTGCCCGTCGCAACTCTCGCGAAGCTGAAATTCTAGAAGTCGTTTTTAGTAACGGCTGGGATTTTATGCGTCGTTTGCTCAGTGGTGATAAAACGGATGAGCCTGAGCTTCCTCCGCCTGCCGTTTTACGCAATATTTTGACCGACCTCGGCCCGGTGTATATCAAACTTGGGCAGTTGATGAGCACCCGTCCCGATCTGTTGCCGCCCTCCTATCTAGAAGCGCTCGAAACCCTCCAATCGAATGTGCCGCCGGTATCCTGGCCGGAGGTTGAGCGGGTGATTCAAGCGAGTTTGCCGCAACCGATCGAACAGGTCTTTGCCTCGATCAATCACCAACCCATCGCCGCCGGTTCGATCGCGCAGGTGCATCGTGTGATCCGGCACGACGGCAAACCGATGGCACTCAAAGTGCAACGACCGGGCATCAATACCCTCATCGCCCGCGATGTGGCCCTCATTCAAAACATTGCCAAGCTGGTCGCGGCCACCGAGTTTGGTAAGGAATATGACACGATCGGCCTTGCGGAGGAATTCACCCAAGCACTTTACGCGGAGCTGGATTTCACACGCGAGGCCGAATACACCAACAAGCTGCGCCATAACCTGGCCCACAGTGACTGGTTTGACCCGAGCTTGATTAAAATTCCGGAAGTTGACCTCGTTCTCACACGCCCGAAAGTGTTGGTGATGGAATGGTTAGACGGTAAGCCTTTGCTGGAGGCTAAACTCGATGGCCGTCGCCACAAAGGGGATGTCAGTGCAGAACGTCGGGAAATTACTCGGACAATTTTTCGGGTCTTTTTTCAGCAATTTCTCACCGATGGTTTTTTCCATGCTGATCCCCATCCCGGCAATATTTTTTACCTGAATGACGGACGGATTGCCCTGCTGGACTGCGGTATGGTCGGATCGATCGATCGTAAAACCCGCTCATCCCTTACCGAGATGCTGCTCGCGATCGTCGATGCTGACGCCTCACGCTGCACCCAGCTCAGTCTACGCCTCGCCGAACCGACCCAAACCCTCGATCTGGCTCGCATTGAGCGCGACTACGATCGCCTCCTACGGCGCTACTACAACCTCAGCCTCGACGACCTCAACACCAGCGAAGCGTTTTACGAAATCCTACAAGCTGCCCGCCGCAATCACCTACGCTGGCCGGGAAATATTGGCCTCTTTGCCAAAGCACTCGGCAACCTCGAAGGCGTCGCCCGTCAATTTGACCCTAGCGTCAATGTGATTGACGAACTCACGCCGCTCATGAGCGATTTATTTCGCCGTGAACTGATTGGCAACAATCTCACCCAAGCTCTGTTTCGGACGGCCCTCGAATTCAAACAACTCTCCCTCGAATCTCCCCGTCAAATCGGCTTTTTGCTCGAACGTCTCAGTCAAGAGACCTTGCAATTCAACCTCAAGATTCAAGGTCTCGATAAGATTCAGCGCACCCTGGATGCTGCCGCCAATCGTCGCACCTTCGGAACTGTTCTCAGCGCCCTGATTCTTGGAGCGGCGATCGTCTCGACCAGCTCCCAAACCACACCACAGCTTAATCTCATTACCGATATTCTCTTCACGGCTGCCAGTTTAATCGGCCTGATCCTATTGGTGACGATCGTGCGATCGGGACAGCTTCGTTAAACCCTGGGACAGCCCGTATATTTTCAGGTATTTTTAGGAAAACATGATAGCTTTTATAAGCAGATACAATACCAGGGCTGTTTGTGTCGATCGCGTGTCGTTGGCGACTGAGTCAGAAACACAAGCAACTTCCCCTACGGAGTACATCGCCCCTGAATAACATCAAATCCCTAGTGAGTATCTTCTCGGATAAATAGAAAAATATTCCAAACGATCGCTATCCTCAACAATATCTAAGCTGAGTGCGAGTAATGTTTCTGAAAATAGAGACAGTTACGCCCATCACGCAAGCGTCGATACTCCAACCGATCCGCAATACTTTCCAGTAGCTTGAGACCCCGACCATGAGTCGCGTACAAATCCGTAACCTTGGGTTGTCGAGCCAGATGCGCGAGCAAATCGAAAGGCGCACCATAATCAATCACCTCTAGCTCCAGCGTGATCCTGGAAATAGACAGGTTGATTTGAACGGGTGTTGTCTCCGGTAACCTTCGGTGAGCATGGCGAACCGCATTGGTAAACGCTTCGGCTAGGGCGATTTTGCTCGGTAACCAGAATGAATTCGGCATGTGATCCGATTGACAAGCCTCAAACCACTCCAACACACGAACAAGATTCGTTAATTTGCTTGAGACAGAAATGGAGTATTTCAATGTTTTGGGTTTGTCTGGCATCTCTTGAGATCAAGCCTTAACACTAATGAAAGCTGCGAAACGGACTTCGTGCTAGATTCCGTATGTTAACCGTTACAAGGCCATGACCCAGATTCTGCTTATCGACGATGATCCGACGACGCGCCTAGTGCTTAAGCGAGCATTACAGCGACAAGGGTATGACATTATTGTCGCGAATGATGGAGAACAGGGTCTCGAAATCGCGCAGAGCATCAAGCCAGGGTTAATCATTTGTGATTGGATGATGCCCGGAACGGATGGGCTTGAAGTTTGTCGGCAGATCAAACGATCGTCAAATCTTTCAACCACATTCTTTATCTTACTCACAGCGCGTGGCGGCCTGGAAGATCGTATCGTTGGATTGGATACGGGAGCCGATGAGTTTCTGTCCAAACCGATCGACATTGGCGAGTTACTCGCTCGGGTGCGAGCGGGCCTGAGAATCACGGAACTGAGCCGCGATCTTCAACTCCAAACACAACATCTTCGGAAAGAGTTATCAGAAGCTTCGGATTACGTTCAAACACTGCTTCCACCTCCTTTTGCATACGATCGTCTAAGCATCGAAACCTGTTTTATTCCGTCTGCCCAACTTGGTGGAGACTGCTATGACTTTCTTTGGCTAGACAATGATCATTTAGCAATCTATTTAATTGATGCTTCTGGACATGGCGTTGGATCTGCCCTCCTTTCGATTTCGGTCTTTAATTTGCTACACGCTCGGTTGTTACCAGATAGCAATTTCGCCCAGCCACATACGGTGCTAGAGGCACTTAATACGGTATTTCAGACCAAGGTTCAGGATCGTTTCAGTGCGGCCAATACTTTCTTTAATGAAAAGTATTTCACCATCTGGTATGGCGTTTACAGTGTTCCAACCCGTCAGCTAACGTACTCCAGTGCAGGCCATCCACCGGCTCAACTGATTACGTCAGATCTGAAGGACAAGAATTCCTCTCAGCCTCAGCCTCTGGGAGATCCCAGTTTGCCGATCGGTTTATTTCCCGACATAACCTATACGTCACGGTCTGTCATCCTTCCTCCCGATAGTGTGATCTATCTGTTTAGCGATGGCATTTATGATTTTTTAACTGTGGACGGGAAGGCGTGGGGTTTGGAGTCCTTTGGATCACTCCTCGCGGAAGATCCCAGTTGTCAGAGGTCACTAGCTGAGATCGTTCAATTGGCAAGCCAGTACAACCGCATTGCAACCTTTGATGATGATTTATCACTCCTGCGTATTCAAATTGAGCCGAATAATTTCTAGGTTTGTCTTCTTTAAATATACTGTTTCTGGTGGTTGAACTGTATGTTTTAATAGAGGTTTGATTTCTGTTTGATTTTAATTCGAGTCAATCCTAAATAATGGTGAATTCGTGGTGCTTGGATAGTCGCAAACAACGTATGAATACCTACGTCCATAAAGAGCGATCGAGCGTCACGTTAGCAAGCACGATCTCAAGCCTGAGACGTCCGTTGAATGAAAATGACAAAATGACATGGTTGTGCAGCCATGATGATCGCAGAATGGATCGCACCCCCTAAGAAAGCGTTGGAAAAGTTCGCTAGACCCGTTGACTGGTAAGGATTACAGCGATTCTGGTCGAAATCGCTCAAGCCTATACACCGTAAGGCTTTGAGAAGACTTTTTAAACGCTTTCTAAGCCGATTGGGGGTAGGGGGTAACGATTAAGAGGAGATTTCTTTCTCGAAGGCGGCCCGATCGGGAAAGACTTGAAACACTCGATTCATGCTGGTCAGTTCAAATAAAATTTTGACTTGGTCGCAAATTGAGCAGATATAAAGTTGAGCTTCAGCCGATCGTACTGTTTTCAAGGCTGCAACCAAAGCACCTAACCCAGAACTATCAATAAAGGTCACGGCTTTAAAATCCAGCAAAATAATATCGGCTTTTTTCTGGAGGCATTCTGAGATTTCGCGCCGAATCTGTGTGGCGCGGTTACCGTCTAAAATACCTTCGGCCTCGACCACTTGAATATTTTGAGTCATGCTGAGTTGATGAATGTCGTGTCGTGTATCTACACTAAAGTCTATACTCCACCGTCTTTCTCCTGTGAATCCGTGGAAACAGGACGCGCGTTATAAACTGTTTTGACTGGGAAGGGTGCAGCAGTTGACCTGATCGAGGCACACCTTGCCCCACTGCAAGGCCCAGCGCACGAGGGCGACACGATTATCGGTCTGGGTTTTGTGCAAGATATTACTGATGTGGTTGTCCACGGTTCGCTTGCTGATTTCGAGCTGAGCGGCGATGTCATGGTTGGTGAGACCCGCTGCAACCAGCTCGATCACCTGCAATTCTCGATCGGACAATACGGGCTGGGCTGGGGTGCGATGGGTCGTCATATCCGTACTACTCTGCATATCTACCTAGGGCAATTGTACGCGGGTTTGGGGCGATATTTGAGGGAATGATACGCAGCGTAATGACGCTAGGCTAAGCGATCCCCGTCGTTGAGGATTTGCAGACGGATGGTGTTATCGCCGGTGTCATCGAGGGAAACTTCGATGAGTTTGCCGGTGATGCGCTCGACACAGGCGACGAGCGATCGCAGGTTCGGACTGCTGGCTCCGGTATCGACGTAGAGCCGATCGGCGGAGTTACCAAGGCGTTTCCAGGTGGTGTAAAGCTTGGTGACGGCCTGTTCAAGTTGGGTGGTTTGGCGGACGAGTTCGGTGGTGATGTCGAGACAGCCAAGGCGTAGGGCTTCTTCGAGGGCGGCTTCAATATCGACACCACCTTCGCGGAGGGTTTGGGAGTGAGCGGCGGAGTCGAGGTAGCGGGTTAGGTTTTTGGCGTCGGCGGTGAGTTGTTTAACGGTGTCGAGGTCGGGGGTTTCGGCGATCGCGCGATGGATTTCGGCCTGGTGGTTTTCCGGTAGTTTTTCCAGCTCGCGGACGAGGGGGGCGACTTGCTGCGGTGGTAGGGAGCGATCGGCGGTTTTGACTTTGATTTCGTCGGGCAGGAGGTCGGAGGTCATCGAGAGCCATTCGTCCGATAGCTGTTTGACCTCGCGGCGGGTGATGTGGTTGCCGTCTTGGGCGCTGCTGGCGACGAGTTGCTGAACTTCGATCGGGGATTTGGCGGTTTCAACGAAGGCGCGTTTGCTGAAGTTGTTGATCGCGTCGGCTTCGAGGGTTTGATCTGCTAGCAAGGTATCGGCACTGTCAGCGAGTTCAATCAGGGAATACGCCTGGGTTTTGGCGATTTCCCGATCGCCGAGCCATTTCAAAAAGCCACGCCCGCGTCCTTCGCCGCCAATTTTTTCGCGATCGCGCACGGCTCGCAAAATTCGCCCGCGCCAAATGTCGGTTTGCAGGTCGAAGCGATCGCAGACGAACCAGGCGCGATCGATTTGTTCATGAAATTCAAAGTCCGGCAGGTCGGCATCTTCCGGGTCGGGAACTTCAAGATTCAGATCGGCTAGATCCTGCGGGTTGCCCAAGTTGGCGACAGCGGCTTGCGGTTTGGCTGGCGGTGTCGGTGCTGCGGTTGCGGGTTCTGGGGTGACCTCGGGTTGCGCTGCGATCGTTGCGCCAGGGTTCGGCCAGTTATCCGGCTCGAAGGGTAAATCGTCAAATTCGTTTGGCGCGGTCATCATGGGGGCGGCTCTTCGGCGGATCAACTACGGCAGGTGTCGATCGTACATGGATCTTGCCCGTTTCGGGAACTGAAGCCAATCGGATCGGTAAGCTCGGAAGCGGACATTCTTAACCGGGTTGCTCTTCTGAATCGATGTCAGCCGATTATGCTTTGTTGCGATCGTGTCGATCTGGTGGGCGATCGGGCGGCTTGGGTGTGGTGGGTGATCGTTGTGCCGAATCTGTAATCTTTGCAATTTTAGAAGTTCTGACAGGCTAACAGCTCCCGTTACATTGAATTCTTAGCGCTTTAAAAGCCAGGGTCATTTCATTCTCGAATTGGGTGACGTACTTTTGAGCTTTCAGAGGCTATGCGCTCAAATCCTGGAAGGTAAAAACCACGTAAACTCGTCAACGCACATAATGTGTCGTTCTAGAATGAAATAGCCCTGCTTTCAAAGCCTGACCGAATATAGGACGGTATCCCGAACTCTCTTCCGCATTCCAAGGTGGTAGATTCTAGTACAATTAAGAGTCTCTATTCGATTTAAGTCAATGCAAAAAAGTCAAGAGTCACCCAATTATGGTGTTGGGATATTGGGGCTCATCATCCTGGGGATAACAGTTTGGTTCCTATTCCATGAGTTCAGTCAAGCCCCCTGGCAGTTCATCACGGCGATGGTCGCGTTGATTGGCTCACTGTTAGCAGTTCTAGGAACATACAGTAGTAATTTAGCTATCCAAATCCGAAACGAGCAAAAGCCTCAGAAGACAGAGGTTTATGACAAACTTATGAGGATTTTTTTTGACGTTCTCCTTGAAAAAAAGCTGGGATTGACTTCAAAAAGCCAGGAAGAAATAACTTGTGAGCTTGCAAGCATCACACCTAACCTAATCCTGTGGGCATCTGATGAGGTACTGGCGGAGTTCATTAACTTTCGACAGACGGCAGCGCTTTATGCCGACAATCCTGATCGGAATCCTATTATGCCGTTCGCAAAGCTGATGCTAGCAATGCGCAAGGATTTTGGGCATAAAAATAACGGCGTGGATGAGAATTTAGTGTTGGCCTCGTTCATAAACGATATAAAGCTGATTGACTGACAAAACTTGAGAGTCAAGTGGCTTAAAGCTTTGCCTGTTAAAGGTTTCAGAAATTTTGATTAAACTTTTGTCAATCAATCAGGATGTAGAGTTATGAGTAACCGTTCTTCACCTAAAAAACATGCGTGCCTGGGTCTGAGCTATATCGAACGAAAGGTGAAACTACTACATAGCGCAGTACCGGGACAAAAAATGAAAGAGCGAAGTTGAGAACAACTTATAGCCCTCAATAGAAACGTTATGAAGCTTTGTCCTTAGCAACAGATTTCTCGTTCCCACGCTCTGCGTGGGCAACGGGCGAGCTAGACGCTCTGCGTCGTCGCCCAACCTCGCACCACTGGACGCAGAGCGTCCCCACAGCATTCCTACGCAGAGCGTAGGAACGATATACGATCGCCCCACCAATGATCACCACCACAAACTAGTTTCATTTCCGTCACTGTTTCCCACAATGCTTGCCACCGACCCGCTCTACATTTCCCCTGAAGACTACCTCGCCGCCGAAGAAACCAGCCCCACTCGCTACGAGTACCGCGATGGCGAAGTCTTTGCCATGACCGGCGGCACACAAAACCACAATGTCATCATTGGTAACCTCTTCTTCGCTTTGAAATCACACCTACGCGGTTCCGGCTGTCGTATCTTTACCGAAAATATGAAAACCCGCGTCGAAGAGCGCAACGCCTTTTACTATCCCGATATCGTCGTCACCTGCGATCCGCGAGATCGTCAATTCCAAGGCCAGTACATTAACCATCCTCGCCTGATTATCGAAGTTCTTTCCCCCAGTACCGCCCGCTTCGATCGCACCGAAAAATTCACCGACTATCGCACAATCCCCAGCCTGACCGAATACGTTCTCGTCTCAACTGATCGCCAACAGATCGAGCTGTTTCAGCGGGACGATCGCGGCCACTGGAGCCTTGCGAGCAACACCAATCCCGTCCAACTCGTTAGCGTCGGTTGCAACGTGACGATCGCCGAGATCTACGACGATACCGATATTCCCGAACCTCCCGCGTGAAATCTCTTCGGACTTCCCCCCGTCAGACTTGGGATGAGAACCCCAAAAGCAAACTAAACTAGAGATGTAACGAAACGTAACGACCAACTTCGGGTAACCCATCGTGACGCGCATTGTTCTCATCGCTGGCTTCGAGACCTTTAACGCCGATCTATACCGTCAGGCCGCCGATCGTGCCGTCGCGCGTTGCCCCGATCTCCAGATTCAGACCTTCACCGATCGCGACATCACCACCCAACCCGACACCGTCGCCGCTGCACTCCAAACCGCTGACGTGTTTTTTGCCAGCCTTGTGTTTGACTATGACCAAGTGTTGTGGCTCCGCGATCGGGTGCAGCATATTCCCCTGCGGCTGGTGTTTGAATCGGCTCTAGAACTGATTTCGCTGACCCAAATCGGTGCGTTTAAAATTGGCGATAAACCGGCGGGAATGCCGAAACCAGTTAAGTTTATTCTGAGTAAATTTTCGAGCGGCAAAGAAGAAGATAAACTGGCGGGCTACATCAGCTTTTTGAAAGTGGGGCCGAAGCTGCTTAAATTTGTTCCGGTTAAAAAAGTTCAGGATTTACGTAACTGGCTGATTATTTACGGCTACTGGAATGCGGGTGGTACGGATAATGTTGCATCGATGTTTTGGACGATCGGCGAAAAATATTTCGGTTTAAAAGTCGGCGATATTCCGGCTCCGATCGAAACGCCGAATATGGGCTTGCTCCACCCAGAATATAACGGCTATTTTGCTACACCTAAAGCCTACCAAAGTTGGTATGATCAAAAATTTCCTGATCGCCGATCAAATCCAACCGTTGGCCTCCTGATTTACCGTAAACACGTCGTTACAAATCAGCCCTACATTCTCCAACTGATTCGCGAATTTGAAGCCGCCGGACTGACGCCACTACCAATTTTTATTAACGGCGTTGAAGGACACGTCGCCGTGCGTGATTGGATGACCAGTCGCCACGAAACCGAACAGCGCGATCGCGGCACGATCGAAACCAAATCCTTATCAAAAGAAGCCGTTAGCGTCGATGCGATCGTCTCGACGATCGGTTTTCCCCTGGTGGGTGGCCCTGCTGGATCGATGGAAGCCGGTCGCCAGGTCGCCGTCGCCAAACAGATTTTATCGGCGAAAAATGTGCCGTATTTCGTTGCGGCGCCGCTGCTCATTCAAGACATTCATTCCTGGACACGCCAGGGCATCGGCGGACTGCAAAGTGTTGTTTTGTACTCGTTGCCTGAACTAGACGGCGCGATCGATCCGGTTCCCCTCGGTGGTCTCGTCGGTGAAGATATTTACCTAGTTCCCGATCGGGTCAAACGCCTGACCGGACGGGTGAAAAACTGGATTAATCTCCGTCAAAAGCCCAAGACCGATCGCAAACTGGCCGTCATTCTCTACGGGTTTCCGCCGGGATATGGCGCGACGGGAACGGCGGCGTTGTTGAATGTCGGGCGATCGTTGGTCAATCTGCTGAATGCTTCAAGGCCGTCAAAGCTGCGGACGAATGGATTCCCGGTGCATCGGAGATCAAACCCGCTTCGGTGGATGTGAAAACTCTAGAACGTTGGTTGGGCTATTTACTCACGCGCCGGGTCGAAAACCAGTGGAATGATCTGACAAAAACGGGGATTAAAACCCTCGATCAAGCGTTTCAATTGGGCGGTGTTCAGCTTGGCAATGTTTGGTTTGGAGTTCAGCCGCCACTAGGAATTGCGGGCGATCCGATGCGGTTAATGTTTGAAAAGGATCTGACGCCCCATCCGCAGTACGCCGCGTTTTATAAGTGGTTACAAAATGACTATCAGCCGGACGCGATCGTGCATTTTGGGATGCATGGAACTGTAGAATGGTTACCCGGTTCGCCGTTGGGGAATACGGGCTATTCTTGGTCGGATATTTTGCTCGGTGATTTACCAAATTTGTATATCTACGCAGCCAATAATCCTTCAGAATCGATGTTAGCTAAACGTCGCGGTTATGGCGTAATTGTCTCTCATAATGTGCCGCCCTATGGTCGTGCGGGTTTATACAAAGAAATGGCGGCGTTACGGGAATTAATTGGGGAATATCGTGAAGATCCGATCAAAAATGAACTGCTAAAAGAGGCGATCATTCAAAAAATCATTGACGCGGGTTTAGAAAAAGATTGCCCGTTTATAGAAGGTCAAAAACTCGGAATTGCTTTTACTTTCGATAATGCTCATCTGTTCGGACGCGATGCCCTCAATGCGTACTTTGTCGAAGTGTATGAATACTTGCAAATCGTTGAACAGCGGCTCTTTTCCTCGGGTTTACATACTTTCGGCGCGGAACCGACACCGGAACAGTTAGCTTCGTACCTGGAAGCCTATTTTGATGGCAAATTGACCACCGAAGCGATCGCCGCGATCGCCCAGGCCAACACCGCCGAGATCGATCGCCTCCTGTTTCGCGCCGAAACCAGCGAAACACCCGTTAACACCACCGCCACCCTACGCGAAGCCCTGAAAATCTGCGACCTCTTGCGTCAAACCCCGGACGAAATCACCAATCTCCTACGCGGCCTCAACGGTGAATATATCCCCCCCGC
>RDYZ01000380.1 GCA_004293855.1 Oscillatoriales cyanobacterium
GCGGGCGATGCGGAGGCGATCGCCTACTGGCAGCGCTACGGTCGCTATCTGGGGATCGGGCTGGCGAATTTGATTTATGTGCTGACCCCGGAGGCGATCGTGCTGGGTGGCGGGATCAGTGCGGGGTTTGATTTGTTTTTGCCGAGTGTTTTGGAGGAAATCGAAGCGCGGGTGCTGCCGACATCGCGGGAGGGACTGGTGATTCGAGTCGCCGAACTGGGCAATCGTGCTGGGGCGATCGGTGCAGCACGGTTAGCGTGGCAACGGTTCGGATCGGTGTAGTCCAGCGTTTGGTTTTGTCTAATGACACAAAAAAGACCGATCGCCAGGGCGATCGGTCTCAACGGGTCAACCAAACCTAACGACGCGCAAGGCCAGTCAACATCAAGGCGACAAAAAAGTCTCGGGGACTATTCCGCCGTTACATCAACGGTTGCATCTGCCGCTTCAACAGCTTCAGCTTCATCGGTTGCCTCGGCTTCGTCTTCCTCAGCTTTCGAGAGGGTTCCTTCCGGCACCAGTTCCACCGCAGCTTTTTCCTGGAGCCAGTCTAGGGTCTTTTGGGTCGTCAGGTCATCCCGGACGTATTCCAGCAGGCGATCGGTATCGATGTCCTGATCATCGCGAAGCTGTTCTTTGACCTCTGCCACACGCTCATTGAGCTCATCCTCGGTGACCGTGATCGATTCCAGCTTCGCCACTTCCCGCAGGGCGAGATCCTGGAGCAACTTCGTTTCCGCTTCCGGGCGTGAGCGTTCCCGAATCTGCGGTAGGTTTTGCTCGTTGTACACCTGGCGTACATCGATACCGTACTGCTGAAGTTGCATCGCTGTTTGGGTCAGCATCATTTCGATCTCACGATCGACCAAGGTTTTCGGTAGCTCAACCTCAATGCAATCAACGATCGCCTTGCGAATTGCAGCGGCGATATTGGTTTTGGTCGCGGCTTTTGCGTCCTCTTGGCGCTGCTCTTCGAGAGACGCCCGGAACTCTTCTAGGGTGTCAAACTCGCTGACAGCCTTAGCAAAATCATCATCCAGTGCCGGGAGTTCCTTCGCTTTGATCTCTTTCAAAACGATCGTGAACTGTGCATCCTGGCCCGCGAGTTCTTCCCGACCATAGGCGTCTGGGAAGGTGACCGGAAACGTCTTCGTTTCACCCGCTGACATGCCGATGATGTTTTCCACAAAACCCGCAATAAAGCGGCCTTCGGTTAGCTCAATCTGAAAATCCTCAGCGCTGCCACCCTCGAACGGCTCCGCCTCGGGTGTTCCGTCCTTAACCAACACACCCGTATAGTCCGCCGTTACCGTATCTCCCGCTTCACAGGGACGACCTTCGACCGGAACGAGATCCGCTTGTTCGCTCCGGACTTCTTCGAGATATGCGTCAACTTGAGCCGGATCGTAAACCACTTCCTCGGCGGTAATGCTGAGGCCCGCGTAGTTCGAGACCGTCGCTTCCGGCGGAACATCAACCGTCGCCGAGAAGCTCAGAGCCTGACCGGGGTTAAACCGCTCAACTAGCTCTTCAAAGGAATCCTTCAGGCCATAGTTACCAAGGGCATCGATCGACTCTTGCTTAATGGCTTGTTCGATGCTGTTCTGAATCATCTCCTCTAGTACAGCAGCTTTGATGCGCTCTGCACCAACGCGATTGAGGAGAACCTGCGTCGGAACCTTACCCTTGCGGAATCCGGGGATGTTCAACGATCGTTTGTACTGCGCAATAACGCGATCGTAGGACTTTTTCGTAGTGTCCGCCGGGATTTCGATATCCAATCCGACTTGACTTGCAGGAAGCTTCTCCTGGGTGACTTTCATGCTTTGCCTTACTAGTGAAACGAGTGAAAACAGACGACGTTTTGCCTTTGATTGTCCTTGGCTCTGGAATCAGGCCGTTGAATGCCCCGAGAAGGGACAGAATCTTCGGTGTTCCGCCGCGAGGGAAATCGGGAGCGACCGATGGGTCAGCGTGGATACAGCTAAATCTCAACCGTGAAATCGAAACGATCGGGTTCACCCCAGCACATACCACCAACTTTGGGAAGGCTCGGAGAGCAACACGATCATCGCCAATTTTCGATTTTGTCAATCCAATCTACTATCTTTCCATCTTTTGGATTCGCGTCAACCACTCAGGTTCATCAACAGGGCAAACGCATACTCGGCAGACCCTCACCCTAAATCCCTCTCCCAGGCCGGGCTACCGTGTATACACATCTCTCAAAATCTATCAGAGAAAGGAAAACAGTCCTTCTTGGAGCCAAGAGACCACGGAAAATTGAGGCTGAAATCCTC
>RDYZ01000229.1 GCA_004293855.1 Oscillatoriales cyanobacterium
GTTTTGGCACAATTAAGGCCACGGCGATCATATCCCTCGCGTCGTGCTTCGCCCCATTTATCGGTTTGATATGCCTCAGCACGCCTGTATCGCCATTGGCATCGATCGCTATCGCTACATGCAGCCGTTGCGCTATGCCCTTGAGGATGCCCGCGAATTTCACGCGGCGATCGCTCAACTCGATGCCCGCGAAACCGACGAGGCGATCGACGATTCCACCCTGCCCGCAACTGCGTTATCCAGTCTCGGGGCGATCCAGGATTGGTCACAGCTCGAACTTCAGAACGGCTATCAAGCTTATGACGGGGAGGGCAATGGTTCGATCGTCCCACCGATCGCGACCCTTGAACCATTGACGATCGCCCCACCAGACGACACCCAACCCGACCAAGCTTGCCATCTGTTGCTCACGGAAACCTCGCCCCAGGTCAACGACCGTAGCACCTACCCCACCCGTGAAGCGATCCTGCACGCGCTCTACCGCTGGACACGCAACACCGTCACACCGGATCAAACGCTCTGGTGTTTTTTTAGTGGTTATGGCTTGGAGGTGGATGGCATTGACTATTTATTGCCGATCGAGGGCAATCCCAACCGGCTCGATGAAACCGCGATCCCGATCGAAACCGTCTTTGATGCTCTAGCGGCAGCACCGACCGATCGCGTCGTGCTGATTCTGGATATCAATCGCCCCACCAGCGCCGATCGTGACAGTGACATCGGCCTGCAAACCTACACCCTCGCCAAGGCGCGAAACATTCCCACGATCCTCTCCTGTCAGCCCCACCAACGATCGTACGAAACCCGCGACCTACGCCACGGCCTGTTTAGCGCCATCTTGCTCGAAGCCCTGCGCCACCGCAAATGTCCTACCCTGGAAAGCCTCGATCGCTACCTCACCGATCGCGTCCCGGAACTGTGCGACCTACATTTACAGCCCATCCAGACGCCCCTGTTAGCTCTGGGGGCCGGTGTACCCTCTCCCTGGATTCTGTGGGATACGACCCCACCAGCCATGACACCGAAGGCGAGTGAACCACCGGACACCAGCCACGATCCCCACAATACGGTCAGTGTTGCGCCGCAGCCCATCCCGGCGGATGACTCCACCTTGGCGATCGAGCCGGATTCTGCTGCGGGCATCACCACGGACATCACCACAGATCCGATCAATCCTGCGGAATTAACACTACCGGAGCCAATCGACACCGATACCATGAACCCGGAGATGGATGCAAGCCGGGACGTGGATACCCAAGCCGTTGCCGCCCGCTCATGGCTTGGCCTGGGGTCGAGTTTGGTGGTGTGGATTGGGTTGTTCGGATCGGTGTTGGGTTTAGGGGTCTGGCTGAACGGCCAGGTGAGCGATCGCGCGATCGAGTCCGATCCAGCCGAGCCAGCCCAGTCCCCGGTCGAAACCCCAACGGTTAACTCTCCTCCGAACACCGCCCCAAGTTCTCCCAATCCTCCAGTTAACTCCACCACGTCTACCGCATCCGACCCCCCCCCATCCTCCAATGCGAGCCAGACCGGTTCTTCAGATCCGAGTGTAACCCCGCCCCCCTCTCCCCAGTCACAGACCACCACTTCCACTCAGAACCAAACACCACCGAAGCCCCCCTCATCTTTGACTCCGGCCTTAGAACCAAGCACGATCGCCGCCCTGCACCGCCTCCAAGCCTCTCCCCTTAGTGCCGCGATCATCCAAGCCCGTCGCCTCACCCCCAAGGACACGGGTTACAGCAACCGTCAGCAGAATATTGAGCGTTGGGGAACGACCATTTTTGAGATTGCCCAAAGTCGTGCGGATCAGGGGCAGTGGATGATTGCGATCGCCGCCGCGCGTCTTGTACCACCGGAGTTAAAAGACCTGCGAGAGCGTGCGGGGCGATCCATTCAGTGGTGGACCCAAGCCCAAGTCAATGAGCAAATCATTGCGGCGGCTCGCAAGATGCCTGTTCCCAATCAAGCCTCATCCTACTGGCGTGCCATCGCACGGTTAGGCACGATCAAGCAAGGTCAACCCTTTGATGATGTGGCTCTAGCGCAGGTGGAAAGCTGGGCGACGACGATAGTCACGATCGCACGGCAACGCGCCGCTCAAGGTCAACTCGCTGCCGCCATTCAAGCAGCCCAACTCGTGCCACCCCAAACAGCAGCCTACGCCGAAGCACGCCGCGAGATCGCTCGCTGGCAATCGTCAACGCCCTAATTTTGCAACTTCCAAAGCTGCAAACATCCATTGTGCCTATATCGTGCCAAGGTGGAGCATCTACGGTGTACACGCTGAACTCTCATTCACGTAAAACTGGTTACCTTATCCACCCATTAAACGGAGGCGCACACTTTCCGCAATCTGATTCCCCAAATAATCCGGGATCGCGCTTTCATTCGGCCCTAACAAATACAAAATCAAACGGGTTCGCCCACGCCAGACCAAGAGATTGGCATTCACAACCAATAAATCCTCCTGCCAGATCGCATACATCACCTTGTAAAACAATCCCGGCTGATTGTCGGCCTCGATCAACAGCGCTGGTAAATGGAACACGGGATCGACGTAAAATTCTGTTTCGACATCCTCTAGGCCCGCATTGAGATTAAACTCAACCGCTAACATTTCCTCCACCTCGAAATGTCCCGCGAGCGCTTCCCGAATCGCCCGTGCCACATTGTCCGCTGTTTTGTCCGTCAGGGCTTTACCACCTCGCGAAACCACCAACTTTGTAAAAACTAGCATCGGTGGTGCGATTTGTCCGTACAAGCTGAGACTATGGATCGTCAGTCCATAGGCTGCTAAAACGCCGAAAATATCACTTAGGAGAAAGGACTGGTTGCGATAGGCAAAATGCAGGGCACTTTTGTCGCCCTCGGGTCGCAGCTCAATCACCGCCTGTCGTTTTTTGTACAGGTGATAGGCCAGCTTAAGGTTTTGAAGCTGAATTTCGCTACTAACGAACTGCTCGTAAAATTGCGGAAAGGCTCGGTTAAAGCGCTTGAGCAGATCGAGGGTAGAGGATTTCGAGCCCGAAGTCATAGCAGGGTAGTTCGCTTAGAGGCAAACGTGCGGGGTAGACGAGGCACAACGATCGCGAGAAGACAGCGTCAACATGAGGCAATAACAGCTAGGGGCTGTGCCCAGTGAAACTGAACAACGTTGACCTAGCAAAGGTTTTAGCCCCTAGTTTTTGCTTTAGGTCGGGCGCTCAACGGCTTATCTCACAAGAGATCTGGTGTTAACGGATCACGCGCCCTAGGGTGTCGCGATGCGCTCGATCAAGGCGTTCGAGGATGTATCGACAAGGAACGGCGATCGCGTCCCCGCTAGAGGCGATTTCGTCCTTTAACGTTAGCATTCGTCGGCTCACTCCGGTTTGTTGTCCGTTGTCCGATCGCGATCGCTACGGAGAACCCGATCGGATATCCACAAACAAGGCCAATGCGTGCGGATAGGGGCTCAGGCCGGGGGCGGGCCGACCGGTTTGTACGTCCTCCGATCGAGCCTGTAGCGTAGTGACGGACGGTGATGGGTGGTTAATATGACCGGTAAGGTCTACACTTGCCTTGATCCGTGTTCGGATCGTACCAAGCGATCGAACAACGCACAGATATAATGACTTTTGGAGCCTCGCTCCACATTCCTTAACGTTTACCAAGCGCTGAATTTGCATGGGTTTTTGGAAAAGTTTTTTCAGCGGCTCTGAAACAAGTTCGAGTCCGACAGAGATCGCACTCGAAGAGTTTGTTGATGCGCGGGGTAATACCAGTTTGGCGGGCACAACAACAGGGCAAATTTGCTTTAGTACCGATCGTAATATTGATCTCTACGAACTCGAAGAGCTGTGTGATTCGGTCGGCTGGTCGCGTCGTCCCCTGCGAAAGGTCAAAAAGGCTCTTGAGTACAGCTTTTTGGTGGTCACCATGTGGGAAGTGCGTGGGGTCAACCGTCGGCTGATCGGCTTCTCGCGGGCGACCTCCGACCATGCCTTTAATGCGACGGTTTGGGATGTGGTGGTTCATCCCGATTTTCAGAAATCCGGTTTGGGTAAGGCGTTAATGCAATACCTGATTCGCAAACTACGTCGTGAAGACATCAGCAACATTACCCTGTTTGCCGATCCCCACGTGGTGGATTTTTATCGCAATCTGGGGTTTATGCCAGACCCGGAAGGGATTAAAGGGATGTTTTGGTATCCGGGTTAAAGGCGAGGCAGCACGGAAACGACGTCGGACGATCGACGATCGCAGCAACCGACGGATCACCGCAGCCCCGATCCGGTATTCTCAGGTAGCGGTCACAAAAACTCATAAAGCCCGGTCAACTGACGTCGCGTGCGGCGTCTTTTTGCGTCAACATTTGGCTTCTATACATTTAAATGTCGCGCCTTTGAGAAATCGATCTACAATTTAAGGAAAGCTTTAAGAAAAGTTTACATTATCCGTATTCCCTCATCAATTCCTGTGGCCACATCTTCAGCGATCCCGATTTCCTTCCACTTTGACCGTATCGAAGACGCCCTCGCCGATCTCCGTGCGGGTCGTGCGATCGTGGTGGTTGATGACGAAAATCGCGAGAACGAAGGGGACGTCATCTGTGCGGCGCAGTTCACAACACCGGAACTGGTCAACTTTATGGCCGTCGAAGCGCGGGGCTTGATCTGCTTGGCGATGACCGGCGATCGGCTCGATGCGCTGGATCTACCGCTGATGGTTGATCCCAACAAAGCCACCGACCAAACCGCGTTTACGATTAGCATCGATGCCGCCTTCCATTTGGGGGTAACCACGGGCATCTCCGCTGACGATCGTGCCATCACCATCCGCGCCGCCAGTGATCCCAGTACCAAACCGACCGACCTCCGCCGTCCCGGTCATATTTTTCCGCTCCGAGCCCGTGAAGGCGGTGTCCTCAAGCGTGCCGGTCACACCGAAGCAGCGGTGGATCTGTGCCGCATGGCCGGACTTGAACCGGCGGGCGTGATCTGCGAAATCCAGAATCCAGATGGTTCGATGGCACGGTTGCCGGAATTGGTGGACTATGCCAAGGTTCACGACCTCAAGCTGATCAGCATCGCCGATCTGATTCGCTATCGCCTCCAAAACGAACGCTTCGTCACCCGCGAAACCGTCGCCGATCTGCCGACTCAGTTCGGCAACTTCAAGATTTACGCCTATCGCAACTCGATCGACAATAAAGAACACGTGGCGATCGTGAAAGGTGATCCGAGTGAATTTATCGATACACCCGTGCTGGTACGGGTCCATTCGGAATGTTTAACCGGTGATGCCCTCGGGTCCTTGCGCTGTGACTGTCGGATGCAGCTTCAGGCGGGACTAAAAATGCTGGAACAGCACGGCGCTGGAGTGATCGTCTATTTGCGCCAAGAGGGACGCGGCATCGGTTTAATTAACAAGCTCAAAGCCTATTCTCTGCAAGACATGGGGCTGGATACCGTCGAGGCCAACGAGCGGCTCGGGTTTCCGGCGGATTTGCGGAACTATGGCGTCGGAGCGCAGATTTTGAACGATCTGGGGGTGACGCAAATTCGGCTGATTACCAATAATCCCCGCAAAATCGCTGGGCTGAAGGGCTACGGAATCGAGGTGGTCGATCGCGTCCCGCTGCTGATCGAAGCGAATGATTACAACTCGGTGTACCTGGCCACGAAGGCGAAAAAGCTCGGCCACATGCTGCTGCAAACCTATCTGGTGACGATCGCCCTGCACTGGGATGATGAGACCGAGATCTCGATCGAGCAACGGTACGCCTGCCTAGAACGCTTGCGCGAGTTAGCCCGAGGTGAACATTTGTTGGTGCAGGAAGAAACCCGCCCGATCGCGGTCGCCCTCTTCGGCACACCGCTATTAACAGTCCACCTCGGCTTTGATCAACCCAATCTCGCAGCCGCAGACTGGTTCAACCAGGAAGACCATCCCTACATGCAAGCGTTATCACCAATTTTGGACACGCTAGCGCACTGGGATCATATTGGTAAACTGGAGTTTCTGATCTCGCCCGGTGTAGACCCGATGACCCACCTCAAAGGACGGCTATCACGTCAGGCGGTTGAGCCGGGAGCCGCTCCCTCCTCCGTATTTGGGAACTTGCAAACCCAGACGATCTATCACGTTCAGCCTTAAGCCTAGATGTTCCCTGTGGAGCGGTGTGAGTTGTATGTCTGTCAGAGTAACGTTTCAACCCGATGATGTGACGATCGAGGCCGAGGTCGGCGAGCCCTGGCTAACCGTAGCCGATCGTGCTGGGGTTCCGATCCCGACAGGTTGTTTAATGGGGTCGTGTCACGCCTGCGAAGTCGATCTCGACGATGACGAATCGATCTGTGCTTGCATTTCGGCGGTTCCGGCGGGGCGATCGGCGATCGTGGTGAATTTATACATCGATCCGACCTGGTGAGGTTGCCGTGGATCGCACTTGTTTTCGAGCCTCAGAAATCAGACTGAACGAGACTGATACGCCCGATCGTGCGACCCACCCCCACGAACTCACACCCGTAGACCCGATCGCCCCGACTTAAATCTTCTTAATCTTCATCAAGCGGCAACCCAAAAAAGACACGCCCTTTGCCAAAGTATTTGCCGAACTGTTGTTCATACACCTCGTCTTCATCTTGGGTTTCGACCACTAGATCCGATTTGGCATGACTGACACACAACAGGGCATAACCCTTTTCGCGCAGTTGCGGCGAGAGCCCCATCGCTTGGTCTTGCTCTAGTTCACCCGACAGCACGCGAACCGCACAGCTTGTGCAAGCCCCATTGCGGCAGAGGAAGGGAAGATCTGCCCCCTGGTTTTCGGCCGTGTGCAGAATGTAGCGATCCTCTTGCGCTTGGATGGTGTGGTAGGTATCGGTTTGGCGATTGTGAATACGAACTTTGTAGGTGCGAGTCATAACTTTAATTTGGGTAGATCGGGTCAGGATTTCAAAAGATCGGTTTAAACGAGGCTCGGATTGTCACCAAGCCTAAGAATTTGTAACACGCATTTAACGCTGATTCATCTCTCGTTATAGCTCGTTATAGATAGTTGCAAACCAGTCCCTTAAGTTGGAATCAATTCTAAAGAAGTGACACCGATCGTGGGGATCGGTCTACCGTCTAGGACAGAACACGACCTAACGTTGCGTGAGGCCAGCTTCACAATCGCTTCAGATATCGTCGGCCAATCACGCCGCAGCTTTGGACGCATCGTTTAACCGGCTTTGTTTCATAGCTTATCAAGATCTTTCCATCTCCACTCTCAACACTCTCTTCAGACACCTCAATCATGAAAATTAGCATCAACGGTTTCGGACGTATCGGACGCCTTGTTTTTCGGGCTGTGATTGCCCGTGCGGATGACAGCATCGAAATTTGCGCGATTAACGATCTTTTTCCGCCGAAAAATTTGGCTTACATGCTGAAATACGATTCAACCCACGGTCAATTTGACGGCACGATCGAAGCGACCGACGAGGGCATTATCGTTAACGGCAAGTTCATCCGCTGTACGGCGGTGCGTAATCCGGAAGAACTGCCCTGGGGCGAGCTTGGAATTGACTGCGTCCTGGAAGCCACGGGCTTTTTTACCGACTACGCCGGAGCCTCGAAACACCTGACCGCCGGAGCCAAACGCGTCGTCATTTCCGCACCGACGAAAGATCCCGAGCGCATCCCCACGATCGTCATGGGCGTCAACGACGCGGACTACGATACTCGCTGGCCGATCGTCTCGAATGCAAGCTGCACGACCAACTGTCTCGCCCCGATCGCCAAGGTCATCGACGATAACTTTGGCCTCAGCGAAGGGCTGATGACCACCGTTCACGCCTCAACCGCAACCCAGCCCACCGTAGACGGCCCCAGCAAAAAAGACCTACGTGGCGGACGCAGCGCCGGACAAAACATCATCCCAGCCGCCACCGGAGCCGCCAAAGCCGTCACCCTGGTCTTACCCCAGCTCAAAGGCAAACTCACCGGTATGGCCTTCCGCGTCCCAACCCCCGATGTTTCGGTGGTGGATTTGACCTTCCGAACCATCAAAGCGACCAGCTACGCCGAAATTTGTGCCGCGATGAAAGCCGCAGCAGAGGGTGAGATGGCCGGAATTTTGGCCTATACGGAAGATCCGGTGGTGTCATCGGACTTTACGGGAAACTCCAATTCGAGCATTTTTGATGCGGGTGCGGGTATTGAGTTGAATGATCACTTCTTTAAAGTGGTGTCTTGGTATGACAACGAGTGGGGTTATTCAATGCGGGCGTTGGATCTGATGGTGATGATGGCGAACAAGGCGAATGAGTCGATCGAGCTGGCAGCATCTGTCGCTGTGGATAGCGTTCGTCAGGCCGTGGGCTAATTTCGCAGCTACGTATGGGGTAAACGTCAATCACAATCAACGCCCAGATTGAATCATTCAGCCTCATCAAAACGAGGTGCGATCGTTAATCGTGCCTCGTTTTTATTGCTTACATCATGTTTCGCCATAGTTGTATTGTTCGCATATTTTTCTCGTGTCGTGGTGGTGTCAGAATTAAGATTCGTGATTGCCATACTGGTGGCGAGGGTTGGCGTTTCGGGAGTTGGTTCGTGAGAACCGGGCGGAACTGTACGAACCGAGCGGGCGCGACTCATAATGGGTCTGGCGTTATGATTTCGAGGTGCTAGACCCTATGAGTCTGATTAATGTTGCGATCGTCGGAACCGGCTTTGGCCAGAAAGTGCATATTCCCGGATTTCAGGCGCATCATCGTACCCAGGTCGCAGCGGTCTACCATCGGGATCTTGCCACCGCCACCCGCATCGCTGCCACCCACGAGATTCCGACGGCCACCGATCGCCTAGATGCCATCCTCGATCGGGAGGACATCCACGCCGTCAGCCTTGCCACGCCGCCCTGCCTGCACTACGACATGGGTAAGGCGATCCTCTCGGCGGGAAAACATTTACTGCTCGAAAAGCCGACGGCGCTTAATGTCCAGGAGGCGAGAGATTTGGCCGCGATCGCCCAGGCGAACGGCTGTATTACGACGATGGATTTTGAATATCGCTTTGTTCCGGCGTGGCAGTATTTCGCCGAGCTGATCCATGCGGGTTACGTCGGTCAGCCGCGTTTGATTCGGATTGACTGGTTAATGTCGAGCCGTGCCGATCCCGATCGTGCTTGGAATTGGTACGCTCAAAAGGATCTCGGGGGTGGAGCGCTCGGAGCCCTCGGGTCGCATACGTTTGACTATATTTCCTGGCTGTTTGGTTCGGTGGTGAAGCTGTCGGCGTCGCTGAGTACGTCGATCGCGCAACGTCCCGATCCGCATGACGATAACGCCATGAAGCCGGTGGACTCGGATGATGTGTGCGCGATTACGCTAGAGCTTGCGAACGGTGCGCCCTGTCATGTGAGCATCAGTTCGACAGCGCACGGTGGGCGTGGTCACTGGATCGAAGTCTACGGCGATCACGGCACGCTGACGATCGGCAGCCCAAGCCAAACCGATTATATTTACGGGTTTAACGTCTGGGGATCGAAGGTCGGCGAGGAGCGATCGGAGTTGCCAATTCCGGAGCGGTTGGAGTTTCCAACGCTGTATCCCGATGGTCGGCTGTCGGCGTTTTTGCGAGTGGTGGATGCCTTCGTCCAGGGGATCGATCGCGGGAGTGCGATCGCACCCTCGATCGAGGAGGGGATTTATTCGCAGTTGTTGATGGATCTGACCCACGAGTCGCATACGCGCGGCTGTTGGGTCGATGTGCCGCCGTTGGGCATTTAGCGCTAAAAAAACAAAACCTTTGAGGTCTTAAAAACCTCAAAGGTTTGAAGTTATGGTTTAGTATCTTGTCGTATCTGAGCCAACTCAGAGGTGTCAGATTTAGGCGTGACGACGGCGTAGACCGATGGCCGATCCTGCGATCGCCAGGATACCCAACACCGAAGCCGGTTCGGGGACACTTTCGGGCATTTCCGGTTCAGTTTCGGCGATCGCGACATCAATGTTCGCCTTCACACCCACCCCATCGTTATTGCACTCTGCAAAAATCGACGCAATCAGCGGATTTCCCCGGAATTCTTCTGGTAGCTTGAGATCCGTTTTCGAGAATGAGAAGCCAAAGGTCTGCGATCCCGTCGCATTGTAAGCGCCGAAATTCAAACCCTTCGCACTCAGAGCCGCACTATCCAAAAAGGCAATATCACCCAGCTTGGTGCCACTGCTCATCACGTTTTTGTGAGATGCGGCCAAATTGAAGTAACCGTTATCGTCAAAATTGCCAATACCTTCGGTTTTACCCGCACTTTCAACATGATTTTTGCGATCCTGCAATGTCGTAAAGCCAGAATTAGTCGGGGCGACATTTTGCGCCGAATTAACTTTGTACAGTCCGTTAACTTGGGCACTAGAATCGGAATCTGTGCCGCTAATGTGGAGTGCGAACATGTCGCCATTGGCTAGAGCCGCCTCATAGTTTTGGCCGGAGAAGTTGAGGAATAAATCCCCCCAACCAATGTGACCATCCGCTGCGCCCGACGAGTTATAACCCGTTAGCAATAGGTTGGCGTTGAGGGCAACAAAGACGTTGTCATCTTCTTCTGCAACGGCCATTCCGAAAAATTCAAATGCGCCATTATTTCCCACGTCTCCACCGGTAACACCGTCGTTGAAGCTATCGATACCGTAGGTCCAGGATGCTGCCTGGGCGGGGATGGCCGTGGCGATCGTGAGGGTCAGAGTTCCGAGTAGGGCGGGCAGTTGGGTGAATTTCATAGTCAGTGCTGAAATTTAACGATTGTGTGATTGCGTGAAGTCATAGCTGCATCGAGGGCAGAGAGAAACATGTTTGCGTGATGATCGATGCAGCTATCTTTGCTATCAGCATCCTCGATCGCCCTAGATACGGATGATCCGCCCGGATCAAATACTGCGTTCAAGCTGCCGTACTGCCGTGAGTGCAGAATAGCTCACGCCTGCCGTGCCTTCGCCGGGGTGGGTGCAGTCCCCGACGAGCCAGAGGTTTGGTAGCGGGGTACGGTTGGCGAAACCGAAAGGGCCAAAGGTCGGGACGCGCTGGCCGATGCCCCCAACGACGCCCCGATCGCGTCCCGTAAAGGTCTGAAACGTTTTCGGGGTGGCGGCTTCGGTGTAGATAATCGTCTCGGGTGTCAGGTTGAAATAGCTTGACAAACGGGCGATCGCAGTATCGATATAGTTCTGTTTTAACGCTGCATAGGTGTCGTCATTCCACCAGAGATCCGTATCGGTGAACGACGAAGCGATAATCGTCGCCTGACCCTCCTGACCCTTGGGGGCGCGACCGTCACCGGGACGACTGACGGAGACAAACAGCGAATTGTTTTCGGCGATCGGGCCAGCGGGATCGTAGAGAAATTGCAGATGCGGCGGACAGCCAG
>RDYZ01000493.1 GCA_004293855.1 Oscillatoriales cyanobacterium
CATCAAGTTGCGGAATTGGTAGAGCACCCGGTGGAGGTGACCGAGTATGAGCGTCCGCGCTATGCGTGTGTCAGTTGTGGGTGGCAGGGGTACAGTGAACTGCCCCTGGGCTGCCGCGAGGATTTCAGCTATGGCGCTCTATTGAGTAGCGTGGTGGGGTGGTTAGGCTATGGCGGTCATCTGAGTTGGTCAAAACAGCGCTATTTGGTAGAAACGGTATTTGGCATTCCGTTATCCCAGGGGAGTCTAGCGAAAATGCATCAATGGTTTTGCCAAAGCCTGTATCCGAGCTATGAGCAATGGTGGGAGGTGATTCAAGAACCGGGAGTGCGGTGTTTGGATGAAACGAGTTACCGATTGGATGGTGTGAACTATTGGATGTGGATTGCGACTTCCAGTCAGGTGTGTGTGTTGTTTTTGAGGTGTGTGTGTTGTTTTTGGCTCCAAGTCGTAGTTCAGAAGAGGTGAAGTCCTTATTAGGAGAAGGGTTTGGGGGCATTCTCAGTAGTGATTGTTGGAGTGCTTATGGATCTCAATCGGCGCAGGCAAAGCAGAAGTGCTGGGCACATATTGAACGGGAATTACGGCATCACACTTTGCGGGCAATCGCCAATTCGCGCAGCAGATTTTCCCGATTATTCGCAGTGCCCGCACGGCCCATCGGGATTATCATGCCGGACAAATGAGTCGCGCTGAGTTGCACACCTTTCGTTCGATTGTGGAGGCGGAACTGGCCTATGTGTTGAACCACCCCCCGGCGAAGGGCTGGCCCAGTGACGCCCAAGGCTTAGCGAATCGATTTAATCGGCATTGGCCAGACTGGTTTACTTTTCTGAGTCATCCGGAGGTGAAACCCGACAATAATGATGCCGAACGGGGGCTGCGCCCCGTGGTGATTCATCGCAAGGTGAGTGGTGGAGCCCGAAGCCATTGGGGTGGGCAACTGGTGGCGATGATGTTCAGTTTCCTCGAAACCATGCGGTTGCAGGGAAAGAATGCTGTGGCTGAATTATTCAAGGTTTTAGCGCCGGGACGCGATCCGCCCCTGCTCGAATCTGCTCAATAGTGCACTATTTCCGGGGCTGATGAGGGCGTTCTCAATAAGCCCCACTTCTTGCGCTGACTAATTAC
>RDYZ01000230.1 GCA_004293855.1 Oscillatoriales cyanobacterium
TCTGCTTTGACTTGACCTTATACCCAGGTATAGGGTTTAGCATGACCCTATCATGCCTTCATCATCAACTTGAGCGCCCTCCTACAGATCGGTGAGGTGGCCCGCAGGCTTAACCTCAACCCCCAAACCCTGTATTTCTATGAGCGTATCGGCCTCATGCCTACCCCGCAGCGTTCCGCGTCCGGTTATCGCTTGTTCGATGGACGGGATCTGGAACGACTCCGGTTTATCACTCGGGTGAAAGCCCTGGGGTTAAGCCTGGACGAAATTAAAGAAATGCTGGTGCTGTATGACGGTGCATCCCTGACCTGTGAAGCGATTCACGCGAAGCTGGTGAGCAAAGTTGACGATCTCGATCGCAAAATCCAACGCTTGCAAGCCCTACGTGACGAGCTAACCCCCCTGATTCAGCAATGTCAGATTTATCTCGACACATCTTGCCCGAGTCAGGACTGTGCGGCGTTAGAGGATTTGACCACCACCAATCCCGAGATCTCAGAGGCATGATGTTTTGGCGGTTGATGAGCCATTTTTAAAGATGGGCTGTTCGGGATGAGTCTGATAAACCCGATCAACCTGACGAACCCGATAAATCTGACACAACCATGACTCAAACCGTTAAACCGGCGTGATACCTGGGGACTCAAACCACACCATGTCCGATCGCATCCCTAGGTTCTCCTGTACTGACGATCGTCTATCCTCCGAGGTTCAGCCACCATGTCCAATCCTTCAAAGCCCTACGTTGTGCCGCCTTCAGCGGTCAAAGCTGGCGGCAAACTTAATATTTTTGAACGTTACCTCACCCTGTGGGTCGCCTGTTGCATTGTGGCCGGGATTAGCCTGGGGCGTTTATTTCCAGATTTGGCAACGCTGCTAGATGCGATGAGCATCCATCAGGTGTCGATTCCTGTGGCGATCTGTCTATTCTTCATGATGTATCCAATCATGGTGAAAATTGACTTTAGCCAAGCGGTTCAGGCGGCTCGCACGCCGAAGCCGGTTCTTTTGACCCTGGTGGTGAATTGGCTGATTAAGCCTTTTTCGATGCTACTGTTCGCCCAAGTGTTTTTGGGACAGTGGTTGCGTCCCTGGCTGACCGGGACGGAGATGTTACGCGGTACGGAAGTGGCGATCGCAGATTCCTACATTGCCGGGACGATTTTGCTCGGGATTGCGCCCTGTACTGCGATGGTTTTGATGTGGGGCTATCTGTCCTACAGCAATCAGGGTCATACGTTGGTGATGGTGGCGGTGAACTCCCTAACGATGCTGGTGTTGTATGCACCGTTGGGGCGCTGGCTGCTCTCGATGAGTGATCTGGTGGTTCCGTGGTTGACAATTATGTTATCGGTGGCGATCTATGTCGGCCTGCCCCTGGTCACGGGCATGGCATCGCGCACCTGGATTCTGCGCCATAAAGGACGGGCTTGGCTCGATCGCGTCTTTTTTCGCTACCTCAACCCGATCGCCACGATCGCCCTCCTGACAACGATCGTTCTGCTCTTTGCCCTCAAAGGTCAGCTTATCGTTGAGCAACCTTTACACATTGCCCTGATTGCCATTCCTCTATTCATTCAAACCAATTTTATTTTTGGCTTGACCTATATTGCGGCCCACAAGCTGGGCTTAACCTACGAGGATGCAGCCCCGGCGGCGTTGATTGGGGCGAGTAATCATTTTGAAGTGGCGATCGCGACGGCGGTGATGCTGTTTGGTTTGAACTCGGGGGCGGCGTTAGCGACGGTGGTGGGTGTGTTAATCGAAGTGCCGGTCATGTTAATGCTGGTGGAATTTTGCAAACGCACGGCGTTTTGGTTTCCGCGTGAACCGGAAAAGGCGACATTGCTCGATCCACGTTGCCTTCCCGGCTTGCAGTCGGAATGAGACCCATGTTGATTCCAGGCGATTCGTAGGGAATTGTGAAATGAAACGTGTGATGTTTGTGTGCAAAAAAAATTCATCCCGATCGCAAATGGCGGAAGGCTTTGCCCGATCGCTCGGAGCTGGGCGGATTCGCGTCGCCAGTTCTGGGCTAGAGGCCAGCCAGGTGAACCCCGATGCGATCGCCGCGATGGACGCGATCGGCATCGACATTCGTGATCAAACCTCCAATGCCCTCAGCGAATTTGACCCGATCGATTTCGATGTGGCGATCTCGCTGTGCGGCTGCGGCGTGAATTTGCCGATCGCCTGGACAGAGTTAGAGCTATTTGAGGATTGGCAACTGGATGACCCGGCAGAGCAGCCCGAAATTTTTCCCCGAGTCCGTGAAGAAGTGCGATCGCGAGTCATCGCGCTCCTCAAACAACTGGATTGACGATTTGGCTTAATTCTCTAACGCCTCACAACGTCAAATCCTTCGAGATCAAGACTTTTAGGTCTTCTATCTGTTTCTTGACTTTAAAGTTTTGGGATCGCCGCGCTTCAAAGCTAGGTCTCCAAGCTGAAAACGCAAGGGAAATGACCAGGCGAGGGGCAACACCTTGGGGAGAAGCATTGCGATTGCACTCCCTTTCTCGATATCTTAAAGAGCAATTGTGATCTTTACCTGACCTGAATCCAGCAGACTCTGCGATCGCTGGATTTGGGCCAGGTACATTGTCATGAGACTGTGATCCTGCTTCCACCTCACCCCTGTTCATTGTCTACCAATGTTAGAAGCCTGCGTGTTTTTCACGGTGTTATGTGGCTTTTTTGGCCTGATTTTTAAGAAAAATCTGGTCATGAAAATCATCGCGATGGACGTGATGAGTACTGGCACGATCGCCTACTACGTCGCGGCAGCTGCCCGTGGTGGTCTGATGGTTCCGATCGCCGAAAATCCCGAAGCCAGTTTGACGGCAGGGAGTTATGCCGATCCTGTGCCCCAGTCCATCGTACTAACGGCGATTGTCATTGGCTTCTCGATTCAATCCCTGATGCTTGTCGGCGTCATGAAACTTGCCAAAGACAATCCCACCCTTGAAGTTGAGGCGATCGAACGGAGCTACCTTCCATGATTGAACTCACACCCGCGTTAACGATCACCTGGGTCGCGATTCCCTTTTTCATTGGGTTTAGCATTTCCCTTCTACCCCAGCTCGATCGCCTGCTCGCCTTTGTCGTCACACTCGTTTCCATTGCTTATGCAGGGTTACTCTTCGTTGCCCAATCGCCCCAACAACTCGAACTCATCGACAATTTTGGCGTCACTCTAATTGCTGACTCCCTCAGTGGCTTTTTTATCCTGACCAACGGTCTCGTTACCCTAGCCATCCTGCTGTACTGTTGGCGCAGCGACAAAACAGCCTTCTTTTACACTCAGCTCATTTTGCTGCACGGCAGTGTTAATGCTGCCTTTCTCTGTGCCGACTTCGTGAGTCTCTACGTTGCCCTTGAGGTTATCAGCATCGCCTCGTTTTTGCTGGTCACCTACTCACGCTCAGCACGATCAATCTGGTTTGGCCTGCGCTACCTGTTCATCAGCAACACCGCCATGTTGTTCTACTTGGTCGGGGTTGCGTTGGTGTACAAAGCCACCGACTCGTTTCGCTTTGAGGGGTTGAGTGTTGCTCCACCGGAAGCGATCGCCCTAATTTTTCTCGGTTTATTGGTCAAGGGCGGAATTTTCGTCTCCGGACTCTGGCTGCCCCAAACCCACACCGAGGCCGACACCCCAGTATCCGCGATGCTGTCCGGCGTCGTGGTCAAAGTGGCGATCTTAGGGTTGGTGCGGTGTGCCTTAGTCGTGCCGGAAGTGGAGCCGATCGTCCGCATGATGGGCGTCGCAACGGCACTGTTCGGCGTTGGCTATGCCGTGTTTGAAAAGGACAGCAAGCGAATGCTGGCGTTTCATACGGTATCCCAGCTTGGCTTTGTCCTCGCAGCCCCACCGGTCGCCGGGTTCTATGCCCTAACCCACGGACTGGTCAAGGCGGCTCTGTTTTTGGTGGCGGGCTCCTTGCCCAGTCGTAACTTCAAGGAATTGAACCAACAGCCGATCGCCCGATCGCTCTGGCTGATGGGTGTGATTGCCGCCTTTTCGATCTCAGGGTTGCCCCTGCTGGCGGGATTTGGTGCAAAAACCTTAACCGTTAAGGCATTGCTACCGTGGCAGGCGATCGCCATGAATATCGCCGCCGTCGGAACAGCCATTTCCTTCGCCAAATTCATCTTTTTGCCCCAATCTGGCGCGGTTACCGCTCCCGAAAAGGTGAAAAACCTCTGGCCCTCGATGGTGATTTTGCTAGGGGGATTATTCATCGCCAATGGGTTTTATCCCGAGGCCTATAGTCTCGAAAATATCGCCAAGGCTCTGATCACGATCGTGATCGGCTGGGCGCTATATCTCGCGGTGATCAAAAAAATTAGCTTGAAATTGCCCCGGATGTTTGAACGACTAGAACACTTAATTGGTGTGATGAGTTTGACGGCGGTAGGGCTATTTCTCTTGGCTATCCTACTCACAGTTCCGGAGGGTGCGGGCGGATGATTATCTTAGATTTGGTGCTACGGCTCATGATTTGGTTTTTATTAACCTCAGATCTGAGCGTAACGAACATTGTGATCGGCGTTGCTGTGGCGCTGATTCTTCCGCGTAATAGTGGCCGATCGGCTCCAATTCGGGAATGGCTGCGAACCCTCTGGAAAAGCCTCCTGGCTATCCCTCAAGCCTATCTCGAAGCGATCGAAATCATATTAAGACCGCATCGCTACGAAGAAATCACTCAGGAGCATGTATCGTCCCGCCGTACCCCCGGTCTGATTTTTCTCGACATTTTCATCATTACCTTCACCCCCAAAACGATCGTCACCCACTACCACGAACGCGGCTGGTATGACGTTCACTGGATTCGCCGGAGAAAGCCCCAATGAATTGGATTTTAACTGTGATGATTGTCGCGTTACTTATCCCTATCTATGAAGCCTTTCAGGATGAGGATATCTGGCAAAAAATGCTGGCATTTTCGAGTGTGGCAAGCAAAACCTCAATTATGGTTTTAGTGGTGTCCGTCCTGCGGGATGACTGGATGGTTGGCGTGGTGGGCGTGTTGATTCTCAGCGTCGGCAACGCATCGTTAATGCTGCTAGCACAGATTATTAAGCGAGTGAATGAATCATGATCAACGGCCTTGTTCAGGGCATTAGTACGGCCTGTATTGCGATCGGTTTGATCTTTTGGCTGTGGGGAACCTGGCCGTTATTGGGGTCACGCTCGGTTCTGTTCAAACTCCATAGCCTATCCGTTGCCGACACCCTGGGGTCAATGGCGATCGTGGTGGGTCTCTTACTCAAGATTCCCCGCGAATGGCCGCTGTTACTTTTAGCGCTGATTGCTTTGGCGATTTGGAACACAATTTTGGGCTATGTCTTGGCCTACTGTTCACAGGGAGATCAACCGTATGACTAACACGATGACAGACCTCGATCTTGTGGCGATCGTGGCACTGTTGCCGATCGCTGCGCTGATGACGATCGCCCAAAAAAATCCTTACCATGCACTTGTGGTGCGGGGAATTTTGGGCGCGATCTCGGCCTTGGTCTACTCGCTACTCGGGGCGGCAGATGTGGCGCTCACCGAGGCTCTGGTTGGAACCATGCTGGCGATTACGTTGTATATGGTTGCGGTGCGATCGTCTTTGGTGTTGCACTTTGGCGTGGTAGCTGAAGCGTCGGAAAGCTCGGACAGTTCGGAAAGCTCGGAATCTGTCCAGCCTGCAACCTTGGCAGATGCATCTGAATTTGCAACCTTGCCCGAATCACACGAATCGCCCAAACTACCCGAATCGTCCAAACTACCCGAATCGTCCAAACTACCCGAATCGTCCAAATCGCGTCCAACCTCCGCAACCTTGGATGCACTCCTTACCGATCTGCGAATCTTCTGTCGCCAGCACTTTTTACGTTTCGACCTGGTGACCTATGACGATCGCGAAGCTCTGTACAAGGCTTTGGAAAATCGCGAGGTGCACGCGATCGGTCTAGTCTCGTCGGGTCAAGCTGCGGAAACCATGCACCCTGAAGCCTCACCGGCCTACACCGTCACCGTACGAGTGCAGCGGTTGTACGACCTGATGCAAACCGAACTCAATCCGGCGATCATCGCACTTCAGCCCACATTTCTGATCGAGGCAGAGACGATCGATCCCGCTTCCATCTCCCCAGCCTCCCATTCGTAAGGTTTTCAGGTTTCACCCCTGAGACCTTTGACCCGAGGGCGTGTGCTCAGTGAACACCCGATCTCTGGTGGGATCAGCCGTTGAGCGCCTGACCCAACACCAAAACTAGGGGCTAAAACCTAGGCTGGGTCAACGTTTTAAGCTTAACTGAGCACAGCCCCAAGACCGTCCAAACCCATCCCCCTACCTCAACATCAAGCCTGATGAAATGGATTTATCTCATCGCGGGTATCGCCTTCTTTCTCAAGATGCTGTGGTTCCCCAATCCCGACTCCGATCTATCGAATGCAGAGATTGTGGCGGCGATCGTTCGTGATAGTGGTATCCCCAACGCTGTTTCCGGCATTATCTTTCGCAATCGGCTGTATGACACCATTTTTGAAGTGGTGGTGTTTACTGTAGCCATCATGGGAGTGCGTCATCTCCTCGCCGATGAACAACCAGCTCCGACGGTTCATCAGTTCACCGATCAACCCTCGATCGTCTTGGCTCGCCTCGGTGCAACCATTACCTCGCTCGTCTGTGTGGAGCTCATGTTACGCGGACACCTCAGCCCCGGTGGCGGGTTTGCGGCGGGAGTCGCAGGCGGAACCGCGATCGGCTTGGTGGCGATTACTTCACCGTCGGACTGGATGGAAGGCATCTACAAGCGTTGGCGGGCCGCCATGCTGGAAAAGTTGTCGGTACTGGTCTTCATCGTATTCGCCGTGTTAACCCTCAGCGGTTGGGCTCTCCCTCACGGTGAGTTTGGCGCGTTGATTAGTGGTGGGTCAATTCCGCTCTTGAATATTTTGGTGGCCGTCAAAGTGGCCCTCGGATCGTGGGCCGCGATCTTGTTATTTATCCGGTATCGAGGTTTGTTGTAATCGACAGATCGCCATGACGTCCAACTTGGGGCGCTGGCTCTTGGGTCGAGTGCATTGATCGGTCTGCGATCGATGCACTCGACCCTGTTCCGTAAAAGTCCGAGACACATCCCGACAGATAAGCACAGTCCGCACACGCCCAACCGTCAAAATAATCCGGCGTATTGCTTGAATTTGTGAGCGAATCCTGATTTATACTAAATCTATCAAAACCCTTGAATTTTAACGGTTTGCAGCACCACCACTGAATCGAAATGGGTTGAATGAATCCCACTACACGGCCTTACCGGTAAGGGGTTCAGGTGGCTTCAAGCCCAGCCTTCAGGGTTCAGTTTGTCACTCATAATAATGGAAACTGTTATAATGCCCTCAGATTGAACGGCACAAAATTTGATGCGAGTTTGATCGATGGGGATGTTTCATTCTGACAGGCTCGACTCAGCGTTAATCGAATGCTTGTCTGTAGGTGGAATGTCACATCCTTACTGAGTTAAAGGAAAATTTATGATCGATACTGTTTCCCACCGCAACCGGTCTGACAAGTGTCGTCCCAGCAATGACGGTGTCGCGTCTCGCCTCAACGCAACGTTACGCATTACCGTATTGGGGGCTGGAGCTTGGGGGTCGGCCCTTGCCAGTCTGGCACGGCGCAACGACCAAGAGGTGACGATGTGGTCGCGCAGTTGTGGGATAAGTCTTGCCGAAGCGGTGGCCAGTGCCGATATTATTCTGAGTGCGATTTCGATGAAGGGTGTGCGATCGGTCGCGACCCAGTTACAGGAGTTGGGTTTATCCAGTAGTCAGATCATTATTACTGCGACGAAGGGTTTAGAGCCTGAAACCAATCTAACCCCGTCACAGATCTGGCAGTCGATCCTACCGAAGAATCCGGTTGTGGTCTTGTCCGGCCCCAACCTATCCAAGGAAATTGAGCAAGGACTACCGGCGACGACGGTGATGGCGAGCCGCAATGAACTGGCAGCACAGACGGCGCAAAATGCCTTTGCTTCGGATAAGTTTCGGGTTTACATCAACCACGACCCGATCGGAACAGAGCTCGGCGGCACGCTCAAAAATGTGATGGCGATCGCCGCTGGCATCTGCGATGGACTCCATCTTGGGGTGAATGCAAAATCGGCGTTAATTGCCCGTTCCCTACCCGAAATGATCCGCATTGGTCAACTGTGGGATGCTTCGCCAGAAACCTTTGTTGGTTTGTCGGGACTCGGTGACCTGCTGGCCACCTGTAGTGGTGCGCTGTCGCGTAATTATCGCGTGGGGTTTGGCTTGGCCCAGGGGCATTCTCTGGAGCAAGTGATTGACGATCTGAAAAGTACGGCAGAAGGCGTTAATACGACCCGTGTCCTGGCCGAATTGGCCCGTAAGGAAGGTCTAGATCTACCGATTTCTCGCCATGTCTACCGAGTCATTCAGGGGGAAATCACCCCAGCCGAGGCGGTGGATTCGTTGATGGGTCGGACACCGGAACCGGAGAATATTATGCCGCACGCGGCCTAGGCTCCATTGAGCCCTAGGCTCTGGTTTGGAAACCGCGACTGACAACCGCAACCGAAAACCGCTGTGCAGGGGTGAAGCGATTCCAGCTCCGCGCTATGCTCAAGTAACCCGTCGAATACCCAATCATGATCGAAACTCGATATCGATCACGGTTGGGTATTCCTTTCGGTGGTGTTGTTCGTTACTTGTTCTCATGACCTTATCAACTCTTTCCCCGGCGTTAATGGGTGCGAAACTTCGCCCCGCAGTTCGTGCGCTCCAGAGTGATTTAGTGACGTGGCGTCGGTATTTACATCAGCGCCCGGAACTGGGATTTAAAGAGGAGAAAACCGCTGCGTTTATCGCGTCCAAATTGACGGAGTGGGGGATCGAGTTTCGATCGGCAGTGGCAACGACGGGGATTGTGGCGACAATACCGGGAATGCAGCCCGGAACGGTGTTGGCGATTCGGGCGGATATGGATGCATTGCCGATAGAAGAACTTAATGATGTGCCCTATCGATCACAGCATCCTGGCCAGATGCACGCCTGCGGTCATGATGGTCATACGGCGATCGCGCTCGGTCTGGCTAAATATCTAGCGGATCATCGGGAGTTTCCCGGAACCGTTAAACTCATTTTTCAGCCTGCGGAAGAGGGGCCGGGTGGCGCTCAACCCATGATTGAGGCTGAGGCTCTCGAACATCCGACGGTGGATGCCATTTTAGGTCTGCATTTGTGGAACAATCTACCGCTGGGAACCGTGGGGGTACGTCCTGGGCCGTTGATGGCTGCGGTTGAATTATTTGATGTGCAGATTACGGGTAAAGGTGGTCATGGTGGGATGCCTCACCAAACCACGGATGCGATCGTGGTGGCGTCTCAGGTTGTGAATGCGCTTCAGACGATCGTTGCACGCAATCTCGATCCCCTGGATGCTGCCGTCGTCACGGTTGGTCAATTCAACGCGGGCAGTGCTCGCAACGTGATCGCCGAGCAGGCCAAGATTAGCGGCACGGTTCGCTATTTCAATCCGAAGTATGACGATTACTTTGCCGATCGTTTCGATCAAATTATTGGCGGCGTTTGCGCGGCACACAATGCCACCTATCAGCTCAACTATTGGCGACTCTATCCTGCAACCATCAATCATCCACGAATGGCGGAACTCGTGCGAGCCGCTGCCGAGCAGACGATCGAGACCCCCTTAGGGCTAGTACCAGAATGCCAAACCATGGGGGGGGAGGACATGTCCTTTTTCTTGCAACGTGTTCCCGGCTGTTACTTTTTTGTGGGAGCGGCCAATTCCGATCGTAATCTCGCCTATCCCCACCATCACCCACGCTTCGATTTTGATGAAACCGCACTTGGGATCGGTGTAGAAATTTTCATCCGCTGTATTGAAAGCTTTTTTGCACAACCCGATCGTTGGACGGATATCCAGAAGCCGGAACAACTTTAGAATTTGTCATCAATTCAGTCTTGAGCGCTGATCTCGCAAGGGTTAGAGTCCCTAGCTTGAGGTGGGTGTTCAACGGCTTGCCCCGCAGGTCGACACCGAATGGTTAACCTCGCCTCGGTACACATCCCCAGCTTGACGAGGCAGAACCCGGATGGCTACGGCTTCAGCCCCGCCCCCACGCTTAACGCCGAACTTGACCTTGAAAACCGGACGCCTTAAACCCTTCAAACTGTAGTGGCTCCGGTAAGTTGGCCGACACCGTTATCTGAAAACTAAATTCCCCGACCCCCGGCGCGATTTCATCGATCGCGCCGATCCGATTGCGGTTGGGAAAAACCGTATTGTGGGTCGCATCATAAATGCGTCCAAAAATATCAGCATTCACCACCGACTTCCCCGAGGTATTTTCCGTTTTGCCGTGAATGATAAAGCAATTGGCCGCACTGCTCGAGCCTGCATCCACAACGCCGCGCCCGAGTTCGTCCGGACAAACATCGTACGACAAATCAAACAAACGAACGGGAATCAGAGCATAGGCCGCGTCACTGGGAAACCAGACGATCGCGGCGGCAATTAGGCCGAGGATGACGGTTCGGATCGGAGAGAGCGACCAAACGCTTGTCGGCTGCGGTGTTTTCATCAAAAACTCGTAAGGTGTCACAAAACTTCGGTTCAATTTTAAATTTTATAGTTATTTGCCGGATGTATGAGGCGAGGCGAGGCGCTGCGATTCGCCCAGTTGAGTATTTTGACTCAGCACCTTATGTTTCGGAATCCATCCCAGACCGCCGCATTCCTGGTGTGTAGAACGGCGATCGATAGTCATCAGGGTGTTAGGGGAATGCGCTGACAGTATCGCGTGGTTCTCGCCCGTTCAGGTGGCAGTCCTAATCGTTGAGAAGTGGAGAAATAGCTTCTCAAGCGCTATCCATAATTTTTTGAGTAAACCTGACCTAGTTCACCATAATAGTGTGATTTCAATCACTCAGTTATCCCGAAACTCTAATGTTTCACGCTTTTGTGTTCACAACAATAGTGTGATCTCAGTCACTCAATTATTCCAAAATTCTGATACTTCACGTCTTTTTTGCCTGATTCTGATTCCTGCTGCTTTTGAAGTTTCGTCCTATTCCGTACGCAACACGAGCAATAAGACGCGCGATCGGTTTTCAAACTTCTAATAAATCGGTCACTCCGCCGTCACCACAACACAGCGAGTTCGGCCAATCTAACCCACGCTGGACTTCGATCTCGTCCTGTCCTCCTGTACAAATATTCCTCTTCCGTCACCCACGGAACTTCAGCTTTCGTTTTGCCTAGAGATCAGGGTATATACCTAAACTTGCCAATTTAGCCCCGACCCTGCCAAAAAATGAATTTGTAAAATGTCCGGATTCTGTGTGATATCAGAATTACAGACTTCAGACCCGTCTAGGATATGACCGTGAACTGTCCGATCGTTCAGATTTAGGCCAGTAATCTTGCATAGGTATTGCATCTAACTTTAGACGCTTTTCTCAGACTCAAGCCTTTTTTTGCGGTAAATACAGTTTGGTCGTATTTGTTAATCATCGGAAATTCGCTACTGTCTTCCGTGGCAACACTTGGTTTTACTTTATTTAAACTTTAAAAAACGAGTAGTTCAACTCATGTGCTTTTATTCCTTTTTGCCTAAAGTAAACATAGGTTCAAAAAGAGATAAATAAAGACTTATATCTTGATGAACCCCGAAGGATATGTCTACAGGTGAATTTTTTCAATCTGGCTTTGGGTTCAAGATCAGCCCTAATTCGAGCAGAAAAGACCCCAGACCACTGGGGAGCCTCACTTGATGAATCCATCAAAAAAGCCTATTAACTCACCTTTGGTCTTAACTCACTGGTGTACCTACCTCGCCCCGCTGAGATTAAGATTTTTGCTAGAACAATGACAACCATTTTCCCCTCCCCCAACGAACAATATCTGCTGGAATTAACGAATCGCATTCGTCTCGATCCGAGCAATGAGTTGAATCGTATTCTCCTAAGTAGAGATAAAGAAGTTAGTAACGCTTTAGATTATTTTGGAACGGATTTAAGTGTTCTACGCCAACAGTGGACAACGCTTGAGCCTGCACCTCCCCTCGCCTGGTCGGGCGAACTCCATAATTCCGCCGAAACTCACAATCAACGAACCATCGCAGCGGATACCCAATCACACTTTTTGCCCAATGAACCCGGACTGATCGATCGCATACGGGAAGCGGGTTACGATCCATCGTCCGTCGCGGAAAATATTTTTGCTTACCCAGAGTCGATCGAGGCGGCCCACGCGGGGTTTGCGATCGATTGGGGAGTTGGACCTCACGGTATCCAAGAGCCTGCTGGACACCGCATTTCCATGACGAATTCGCTGTATCGAGAAGTGGGAATTGATATTACTGAAGAGCGTGATCCCAATACTTCCGTTGGTACGTTTGTGGTGACCCAGCATTTTGGGATCGATCGCAATGCCATTTGGGGGATGAGCGATGCGTATCTCGTGGGTGTGGTGTATGACGATACGATCCGAGATGACAATTTTTATACACCGGGAGAAGGTCGTGGAGATGTCACGATTACGGTTGCCGATCTGGTCAACGATCGCGTGTTTTCCACCACAACCTGGGAAGCGGGCGGCTATCAAATTGCCTTGCCCAAGGGTCAGTATCGGGTCGATTTTCAAGCAGATTGGAATAATGACGGGGCGATCGAAATTGTTTCCCGGCAGATTGCGATGGGGGATGACAATCTCAAGCTGGACTTAGTAGCAGATCCGGAGGAGCTAAAGGACAGCATGACACCGGCTCCGACGAACGCAGATCTTGGTACAACTGCGACACCGACGGCGATCAACGACACTCGCTTTCCCCTCAGTCATGACATGAGCTACGATGACATCCTGCTACTTGAGCTTGATGTACCGAGCGGAATTGAACCGCTCGAGCTCGAAACCCTAAATCCAGATTCCTACGCTGACCATAGTAGCGATCTGCGGGATGTGATTTTCGGTTTACCGATGAGTGACACCATTATCGGTGCAGGCGGAAACGATTATATTGCGGGCGATAATGGCGACGATACGCTCTTTGGTAATCGTGGGGATGACGGTATTTTAGGCGGAGAGGGGGATGATGTAATTTTTGGAGGACGTGGTCATGATGCGATCGATGCCGGGAACAATAATGACATCGTGATGGCGGACTACGGAGATGACACCATTGTGGGCGGGGATGGATCAGATACCCTCTTTGGGAATGATGGGGCGGATCAAATTGATGGCGGTTCCGGAAATGATTATCTGTTGGGCGGCCTAGACAATGACACTCTTCTGGGCAGTGCGGGCGATGATCAACTCAATGGTCAATTGGGCGACGATACCTTACTCGGTGGTGGCGGACAGGATCAGTTTGTGCTGATGGAAGACTCCGGGTATGACGTGATTGTTGACTTTAATGATGGGATTGATGTGATTGGTTTAATGGACTTAACGATCGGTCAGCTTTCGATCTCGCCCCATCCCAAGGGGTTAACCATCATGGCTCCCGGTGGATCGATGACACTCCTCGGTATCGATCGCGGTCAAATTGATGCCAATGATTTTGTCAGCTTGAGCTAGATCCGGTTCCTCAAGTAACCATTGGGACGATACAAAAAACGCGAGGTGTTTGCATCACACCTCGCGTTTTTTCAAGATCTTGGGCGTGGGATTGCTCCTTAACCCATCGCCGATCGGCCACTACGACTCAGACGAATAAAGACAAAATAGAGCAGATACAACAGGTAAATCGTTAACCCAGAGATGCCGACAAAGCCCAACAGTTGCGGCGACGTGTTGGGATGGAAAATGGCCTGAAATCCCCAGGGTGCTTCCAGCCAAACCCGACACATGGCCGATTCAACCACCGTCTCGGTCGGCATCGAGGCACACTGTAGCGAGGGCAACTGGAACAAAACCCCGATCGCACAATAGATCGTTGTCGCCCAGCGCCACGCTTTAAACACCAGCTTCAGGGTTGATTTTTGGAGTCCGTCAATTTCATCATTGAGATCGGCCCAAAACCACAGGGACACCGGGATCAAAATCCGTGCGAAGAAACCAGATAAAAAGGCGATCGGCAATGATGCAATCATCAAATACACCGAAATTGCCAGCAAACTGGATACGCGCCAATAGATCACAAACAGGCGTTGAATCGCCTCGTTTTTTTGCACAAACGCCCAAATCAGCAAGACCAACGGAGCTAGTACCGTAAATAGCACCGCAAGGCGGTAGTCCGTCCAAACAAGCGGTTGCCACAGGGATTCGTCAAACAAAGACATAGTAAGGGTGCGGTATGCAAACTCAATGAGATAGCGACCCGGAGACTGCAATGCCTAAGCGTTGCGATCGGGTCTTGCGATTTTACAGCTCTGCGAAAACATGGTGCGCCGAAACCCGGATCTGACCCCATGCTATTCGCATCTCCTGCCATCAGGGCGAGGTCAACAACAAGGGCGAAACCGGTATAGTCCCACGCCCTTGTTACCCCGGATCTTGGTTGTTAAGTCAGCTCACCGACAGCCGACACAGGAAGACTCAACGATCGAGACGGCGATCGGCTAGGACTCGACAGCCACAGGCTGCATTGCGGACGGGCGACGATCGATCGTTTTATCGATCAAGCCGTATGCCTTCGCTTCCTCTGCCGACATGAAGAAATCGCGTTCCGTATCCTCTTCAATTTTGCTCAACGGCTGGCCGGTGTGGTCGGCAAGATACTGGTTCAGACGACCCTTGATGTACAGAATCTCACGCGCCTGAATCTCGATATCCGTTGCTTGACCCTGAGCGCCCCCTAGGGGTTGGTGGATCATGATGCGTGAATGGGGCAAACTCATCCGTTTACCCTTCGCACCCGCACTGAGCAAAAAAGCTCCCATACTCGCCGCTAACCCCAAACAGATGGTGCTGACGTCCGGGCGGATGTGGTTCATGGTGTCAAAGATCCCCATCCCCGCAGACACGGAACCACCGGGCGAGTTGATGTACAGGTAAATATCTTGCTCGGGATCTTCAGCTTCGAGGAAGAGGAGTTGCGCCACGATGCGATTGGCGAGGTCTGAGGTGACTTGTTCGCCGAGGAACACAATACGCTCACGCAGTAGTCGCGAATAGATATCGAAATAGCGTTCGCCACGACCGGATTGTTCGATAACGGTTGGGATCATAGTGCGTTTGTCGCTGTGTTGGGTAGGAGGCTAAACGGAGGTTGGAGGCAAGGATGGGCGGAACTGGTGGTGCTTCCCAGGAGGTTGATCCCTCGATCGGGATTTCCAGATCGCCCTGGAGGTTGCCATCAACGCGATTAGCGCTGGTCTATTTTAGCGAGTTGCCGATCGTCAGCGAGTTCGGTTCACCCACTCTGGGGAAGTTGAGGCATGGAATACCGACAGGATAACGGGACTTGCGGCAACACCCACCAATCAAGCTCGCCCGTGGAGTGGAGCGTCTGGGTCATCCTAGCGATCGCTAGTTACAGCGGCGTAACACGTAATCCACCAGACCATCCAGGGCTTCTTTGGATTCTGACGGCTCTAGGTGTTCGAGATTTTGACGAGCGATCTCGGCATGGTGTCTGGCTAGCTCACGCGATCGCGCAATGCCTTGGGTTTCATGGACGATCGCCAGTGCCCGCTCCAGATCATTTTCCTCAGCAAATTCCCGTGCAATTAAGGTTTCAAGACCGGGCTGCTCCTCTAGGGCATACAGCACCGGAGCCGTGAGGTGACCGCTACGCAGATCCGAGGCCGCCGGTTTTCCGAGGGTTTCGCTCGATTCGGTAAAGTCGAGAATGTCATCGACAATCTGAAACGCAAGACCCAGGTGACGACCATACTCAAAGAGCTGATCGACGCGATCGCGACTAACGCCACTCAAAATTCCCGCCGCCTTGCTACTATTTGCCAGCAGTGAGGCCGTCTTGCAATAACTCTTCTCGATATACGAGTCAAAGGTCAAATCCGAATCAAAGCGGCTCAGGCCCTGTTGAATCTCGCCCTCCGCCAAATCCATAATCACCTTCGAGAGCAGCTTGACCACTTCGAGATTATCGAGATTAGCGAGATACCAGGAGGACTGAGCAAACAAAAAGTCGCCCGCCAACACTGCAATTCGATTATTAAAACTGCTATGCACCGTCGGAATACCCCGGCGCGTTTCCGACTCATCTAGGACATCATCATGAACCAAACTGGCCGTATGGATCATCTCCGTAATCTCGGCGAGACGGCGGTGGCGTGCCGAAATTTCCCCATCAGTCATCGTGGCGCGAGCGATGAGAAGAACGACCGCCGGTCTCAGTTGCTTACCCCCCACTTGGAACAAATGCTCGGCGGCAGCACTCAGAATCGGATGGCGGGCTCCAATAAGCTGCCGTAGGTTGTGATTAAGGGTCTTGAGGTCTTCCTCAACAGGAGCGAGAAGGGTGGCAACTGAGGTCATCGATGCTCCGGATCAAAACGGAATTTACGAAAGTTTACATATCCCTTACATATTTTAAGACAACCCCGTCGATCTAGCACGGAATTATATTCGATGATGGGGTTCAATCCCTAGGGTTAGGCGTGTTCAGACCGAATCTTGTCTGTTACGATTTGTGAACACAGGTGTTTCGTTCTGTCAGAGTTACGTTTTTTCTGGGTTCTCGGGGCTGAGGCACGATCGCCTGGGGGATCAAAGTCAAGGTCTAAACCTTGCAGCTCGCGGGAGCCCGGAACGTTAAAACGGAGAACGGTGAGAGCTTGGACAGCTTGGACAGCACTCAAACCTCTGGGTGAAGCTTGGTCTGTGCGTTTGTTTGTATTTTGCCTGTATTGCGTCTGTATCGCCAAACGGAATCACTATGACTTTTTCGGCTACAACCCCGATCCCGTTATCCGAGTCCGATTCGGAAGCCCTGCTGTTTGCCGATCGCGTTTGGATCTGGCGTGGCTTCCAGATTGGCTACCAAACCCAGGGGGATCAGGGAGCTGCGATCGTCTTGGTTCACGGTTTCGGCGCCTCAAGCGGTCACTGGCGGAAAAACATACCGACTTGGGCAAAATCGTTTCGGGTCTTTGCGATCGATCTGATCGGTTTTGGTACATCCCATAAACCAACGCCGGAGATCGGTATCGATTACACCTTTGAAACCTGGGGATCACTCCTCACCGACTTTTGCCGCGAGGTTGTCGGTGAGGCTGCTTTTTTAGTCGCCAACTCGATCGGCTGTATTGCAGCCATGCAAGCTGCCGTAATTGCGCCGGAATGGGTACGCGGCATCGTACAACTCAACTGTTCCCTGCGCCTCCTGCACGATCGTCGCCGCGCCCAGCAAAATCCGCTTAAGCGCTACGGCACACGCCTGATTCAAGATTTACTGGCCATTCCAGCAATCGGTGAATTGTTTTTCCGTCGTGTGGCTACCGCCCAAACCGTCCGTGCGGCTCTTTCCCAAGCCTATATCCGTAAAACCGCCATTACCGACGACCTGATCGAAATGCTGCTCGCGCCCTCACGATCGCCCCGTGCCTGGGAAGTCTTCGTCGCCTTCACGCGGTATTCCCAGGGCTCACTCCCGGAGGATTTACTCCCCATCTTGTCCTGTCGCACGTTGCTGGTGTGGGGCGATCGCGATCCCTGGGAACCTGTCACCCTCGCGCGTCAACTCGCACAGTTTGCCAGCGTGGATGATTTTGTGGAGCTACCAGGTGTGGGGCACTGTCCCCAAGATGAAGCCCCCGAACTGGTGAATCCGATCGTCGAGCAGTGGATTTTGCAGCAAGTTGCTTGATATATCGAGTTCTAAACCATCATTTCGATTCACGGATTGAAGCCCTGTTCACGTAAAAAATAGGGCGGGATTCATCAGGATTCCTAAGAAAAAATCATGAGTAATATAACAAAAAGCAAGTCATTTTTAGAACTCAAGTACTTGTCAAATTTAGACTAGTCAGTCTATAAGTAGAATTACGGTCGTCACGCGAACAGGAAAAGAACCTAGACTGTTAACATTGTGCAGCCAGGTCGTGAAAGCAGGTCGCGAGGTTACCCGCCTTTCAGTATTCGATATCGATTCAAATAGCCCGCGATCTCGAACCATAAAAATCGCGCCTTTGAACTGATCGTCATTTAATTAAAGATTTACACAACAAAAGAGGACACATGAACCATCCGGTGAAGCACCCCATGGTGAAGTTTCAACGACAGGTGCAATCACTTGTCGATTCTAAAGCAGTTCGCCCAAGCGATAGCATTTGGAAAATCGCCCTACTATTCGGTTCTGATTGGGCTCGTATCAAGCAAGATTTGATTGAGTTCGGTTTCACGATGCAAGACCCCTTGTCTGAGCTTCTACTGGTTGAAGGGTGGGACGAAGACTAGAGTTGAATTAATTTCAGCTCAGGAACTGTTCTCGATCTAAAGTTCCCTGGTTTACATCTGAACTGAACAAAGATTGAGGGAGTGACAGGGGATCGTGGCAATGGAAATAACCCACACGATCGCCTGTTTTTCTATGTTTTCTTTATTTCTGAGAGTTTGTATTATTGAGGGTCTGTCTCGTCAATTCAAGCAAAAACAATCGGATGAAACATAATAATCCTGAGACAGAATGTGAATAGTTTCAGGATTCAGAATAATTTATCGAATGTATTGATAGGCTGCATCAGAAATCATCGGTAATTCAGCAAAGAGTCCGGTCGCGCTGCGTACTAGGCTGTAGATCCCAGCACCAAAAGCCACGAGGAAAGTTAGGGTTTGTAAGGTGTCGCCAAGCAAGGTGTTGATACTCAGTAAACGAATGACGATATCGATCAGGGAAATTGCAATCCCGATGAGTAAAGCTTGCATGACGTTGTAGCGTAGAAAGTTGCTAAAACGATAGTTGCGGACGACGCCAAGATAGAGGGCAAAGAAAACGATAAGTTGAAAGAAGGGAATGCTGTTGCTCAAGGTGGTGTAGAGCTGTAGGAAAGGCCCGATCGCCAGTAAAACAATTTGCCCGAGTGCTGGGATTGCGGTGAGTAGGCTAATGCCAAAGGGAAGAGCGCGTATCATGGGGAGGAGATACACCAGAGCCGAGAAAATGCGATCGGGTGGAGAACTTTGGCCGCGCCAAGTCATAGCTTTCAAGGGGGAGTGGGATAGAGGGTGACGAAT
>RDYZ01000309.1 GCA_004293855.1 Oscillatoriales cyanobacterium
TTATCCGATTTTCCGATTCTTTGAAAATTGGTGTCAGGATGAAAACCGCCACGGAGATTTCTTCGATGCGGTGATGAGAGCTCAGCCTCAGATGTTGAATGATTGGCGCGCTAAGCTGTGGTGCCGTTTCTTCTTGCTGTCGGTATTTGCGACAATGTATCTCAATGATATCCAGCGCGGTGGTTTTTATCGATCGCTCGGACTCGATGCTCGCGAATACGACATTGAAGTGATCAAAAAAACCAACGAAACAGCAGGCCGCGTTTTCCCCGTCATGCTCGACGTAAACAATCCCGAGTTTTATGAACGATTGGATGTTTGCCTCAAAAACAATCAGCAATTAACCGCGATTGTTGAGTCTAAAACTCCGAAAGTTTTGCAATTGTTCCAAAAATTGCCTCTGTATTTATCCAACGGTTGGCAGTTGGTGAAACTGTACTTCATGAAGACGATTGAATCGCCTTCTGTTGAGGGTGCAGTCCGTTAAGTTTTGATTTTTCATCCTCTGTTACGGCGGTTCTGCGATGGCAGAGCCGCTTTTTTTTGGTATAATGTTAGTCTCATTTTGATGCGCGTCGCTCTGAGGATATTATGGTTGTACAAACAGAAAAACGCTACTGCACTCCCGAAGAATATCTGCAATTAGAAGAAGCTGCGGAGTTTAAAAGTGAATACCGTGATGGAGAAATAGTGCCAATGACAGGTGGAACAACGAATCACAATGAAATCGCAGGTAATTTTTATGCCCGCTTTAAATTGAATTTGGGAAGGCCGAACTATCGCGTGTATATGGGTGACGTGCGTTTGTGGATGCCGCAATATCGCCTTTACACTTATCCCGATGTCATGGTGATTTCTGGAGAGCCTGCTTATGAGGGCAGCGGTACGACTACGGTAACTAATCCGGTGCTGGTTGTTGAGGTTTTGTCAAATTCAACCAAAAATTACGATCGAGGCGATAAATTTCAGTATTATCGATCGATCCCCAGTCTTCGAGAATATATTACGATCGACCAATATAAATGTTATATCGAACAATTTGCTAAAAATTCAGAAAATAAATGGGTATTAACAGAATATACAACGGCTGATGAAGTTATGACATTAAGTGCGATCGAATTTCAAATTCAATTGAGCGAACTTTACCAAGGAGTTAATTTTGAGATGAAGGGTGATTCAACAGTTGACAGTTGACAGTTGACAGTTGACAGTTTGAGAGCCACCTCTACCTAGAAGGAAGAGGATTGGAGTAATGAATAGTCTGATTTTAATTTCTCCCTCAAGGGGTTCCGGCTTTCAACCAATTCTTTCTGGTAATATGCGATCGGGAAGACGCAACTCTTTTGTAGACTACAAAGCAGATGCACACAACTGGATAACTTTGATGACAGTTATAAATTGTAGGGTGCGTCGCTCACTGGCAGCCTGGTTGAGGGCGAGAATTATTCGTGGCGACGCACTCTACGTCGTTATTAATCCCGGTTATAAATTGTAGGGTGCGTCGCTCACTGGCATCCTGGTTGAGGGCGAGAATTATTAGTGGCGACGCACCCTACGTCTCTGGTTTTTCGTACTAAATTGATGCTGATTTTTCATCAACTTTATCAAAATTCAGGGTTTTAAAACCCAACTGTCAACTGTCAACTGTCAACTGTCAACTGTTTACCGCCATTCACCCTGAAGCGTAAACGCAGCCCAATAATAGGGAGACTGCCACTGTTTCTGCTGCAACATTTCCAATTGCGCCGCCCTTAAAGCTGCTGCTGGCGTTAACCCTTTTTTCAGCATTCCCTGATAGAAACTCGACATTAACTTCGAGGTTCCTTCATCATCCACACTCCACAAACTCACCACCACTCGCTTCGCCCCAGCATACATAAATCCTCTTGTCAATCCCACCATGCCTTCGCCTTGAATGTTCTGCCCCAATCCGGTTTGACAGGCACTTAAAACTACTAATTCTGCTGCTAATTTGAGATTGAAAATATCCGTAAGCCGCAGGAATCCGTTTAAGGGTTTGCCATTTTCGTCTACTAAGGACATGAGGATTCCTGATAATTCCGGGTTAGTGCTATTCGCGAAACCGTGGGTGGCAAAATGAATGATTTTATATTGGCTTAAATTCGGGCTGGTGGCTGTGGCGCGACTGGCTGCAAAATCCAAAGATTCGGTGCGAGAATTGGCAGGAACTAAGGCTTGAATGATTTGAGCTTCTTGGCGAGTGAATTTTAAACGGTCAAACTGTACGTTATTGTTGCCTCGGGAGC
>RDYZ01000310.1 GCA_004293855.1 Oscillatoriales cyanobacterium
GAGAAAACGGTGGTGTTTGCGGTGGTCGGTGACATGGTGTTAGAACCGGTGTTTGCCGCAGCGGAACAGCTTGCCAGCCAAGGCATCGGCTCGAAGATCGTCGCGGTGGTCAATCCTCGCCGTCTCTATCGTCCTACCGATGTGGCGGCGGAAACCTGCTCTGAAGCGGACACCACGTTCCTCGATGATGCGGCGTTTGCGGCACTATTCGGCGGCGATGCGCTGCTGGGTGTGACCGGTGGTACGAGCGCAATGCTGGAGCCGGTGATGTTGCGATCGGCAGCGCCGCGTGATGTGTTTGCCTGGAAGCGTGGCGAAACGACGGCAAGCGCCGGGGCGATCATGGCCTTTAATGGCATCACGGCGGCGGCAATGGCCGATCGGGCGGTGGCACTGGTGTCCTAATCACGTTTCCGTGGGTGCATTTCAACCGTTCAATTTGAGGCCGCTACGATGTCTTGTTTGAATACGTTGAATGTTGCCTGAATTTAGCTTTATCTCCTAGTTAATCAACGCACTCAAGTTTCTTGGGTGCGTTTTTTGTGCCAAGGTTCTATGCCTTGTTTAGAAATATCACTTCTCTAAATTCTGCGATTTTTATCGTTTCCGTCATTTCAACGCAGAGTATGGGAAACAATATACATATATCAATCACGTTGGTGATGATAATCAACAGCAAGTATTATGTAGGCACTGATCCGTTTTGGGACGGTAACGATTAGGAGTGTAATAGTCATGATTCAATTCAGTGTGATCGCCGGTCAGGCACTCAAGCATATTGCCTTGGAAGGAATCATGCATCTCTCAGGGGTGCTAAAAGAGAAGGTCTTGAGTCACATCTTCAGACCTAAGCCGCCATCCTTCAGGGATCATCTGCATTCGATCGTGCCTCAGGTCATGCAAAATGTTCCAGAATTGCTGAATTTGCAACAAACTTATCTAGATCGTCAGGTGGCTCGTCAAGTTGAACTAGGCGAACTGCAACTGCAACAAACGCGCCTTCAGTTGGAAATGGAAGTGGAAGCGGCACGGGCTTCGCGATCGGCTCGTTTGGTCGAATTACGTGATCAAGAGTTAGCGGATCGAAAGACATATTCACAAGACTATCTAAAGCTATTACGGATTGCGACCAAAGCGAAAATTACTGCCGAGCGGGATCGCATTCAGGCTAATTTCGATCTCCAAAACTGGTCAGGAGTTTTGAGTCGTGTGGAAGCACTACAAATTTTTGAGGCAGAAGCGCAGGCAGGACGGTTATTAATGCTTGTACCACCGCCACTGATCGTAGAAGATGATCTACTACCAAAAGCATTTAATCAATCATTACAAACAGAAGTTCGTAAGGGTTTAGCACGATTATTTGAGCGCTATTATCCTGATCAAAGTTTGTGTCCAGTCAGTTTTTATGGTGGGTTCTTTTCACGATTTGCATCAGACGCAGAAGTACGACAACAGGAAATGGCTTTTTCAGGAATTCCTATGGGGTTGATCAGTGCAGAAATTACCGATTACGAAGCACATTTTTCGCTAAATTTGTGGGGATTAGATCAGCCACTAACCGTGGAGCTTGATCCATTTAATTGGGAAGCATTTCGTGAAACTCTTTTACAGGAAGAGGGGATTGATGATCGCAAAAGCTGGCGGTTGGTGCGTCAGGCAATTGTCAGTTTATATCAGCTCTATGGGGCGTTTTTGGCAGATGTATATTATTTATCGGTTAATCCGCTCCATGAGCCACAGTTGTTTGAGTTAAGCCCAGAGTTAGGGACGGTGTGGAGCGATGAGCTGTTGACGCAGCTACGGGAAATCCAAGATCGGTGTATGGGAGCGTACTTGGAGGAATTGCAGCAACAGGCAGAGGCAAAAGCGGAGGAACAGAAGCAGCAACAGGCAGAGGCGGCGAAAAAGCGAACAGAGCAAGAGTCGATCGAGTCACGCCGTCAGATGTGGGAGGTAGCTGCAACGCAACACTACACATTATCTGGACATAGTGGCAAAACAGTTTATGTAGTAAACATCAGTCCAGATGGCAATCACCTGATTAGCGGAGGTGGGGATAAAACCATCAAAATTTGGGATTTAAAAACGCGAAAACTATCTCGTAAGTTATCTCGACATCTTGATTCAGTGTGTTCAATAGCTATTAGTTCTGATGGTCAAACTATTATCAGTTGCAGCCATGACAACACTATTAAAGTTTGGAATTTTCAGTCTGGCAAACTAATTTACGATCTTGGGCAATACGGTGCAATCACATCATTAGATAT